>VBPQ01000062.1 GCA_005877185.1 Nitrososphaerota archaeon | reverse complement strand
TCCAATCCGTACGATGCGAAGGGGCTTCTCGCATCGGCCCTAAGAGAACCGAACCCCGTGATCTTCATGGAGCCGAAGAGGCTCTACGACTCCCCCAAGATGGAAGTCCCAGAGGAGGAGTACACCATTCCCATCGGGAAGGCGAAACTCGTTAGGAGCGGGACAGACCTGACCATGATTTCATACGGCGCCATGATGGCCCCTACGCTCGCCGCCGCTGACCAGCTGCTGCAGACGGAGCGCTCCTACGCCCCCGAAGTAATCGACCTTAGGACAGTCTCGCCGATTGACTTCCAGACGGTACTCGCATCCGTGAGGAAGACGGGGAGGGTGGTGATAGTGCATGAGGCGCCGAGGACTCTCGGGGTGGGCGCCGAGATTGCGGCGAAGATCGTGGACGAGGACCTTGACTACCTGAAGGCGCCGGTGAAGAGAGTCACTGGTTTCGACACAATCGTTCCTCTCTCTAAGCTTGAGGACGAGTATCTCCCCAGCAAGGATAGGATACTGAAGGCCGCGACCGAAGTTCTCAACTACTGACCCTCACGTCAGATACCGCAAAAGATACTAATGGCGGCTGAGGGAAAATAACGGCTAGCGGCTTGCCTTACGAATTCAAACTTCCCGACATCGGTGAAGGAGTCGCCGAAGGCGAGATTCTGAAGTGGTTTGTCAAGGAGGGGGAGAATGTGAAGGAAGACCAGCCTCTCGTCGAGGTAATGACGGACAAGGTCAATGTCCAGATCCCTTCGCCACGCAGCGGTCTGGTCTCAAGGGTCCTGGCGAAGGAGGGCGAGACTGTCAAGGTGGGGCAGACGATCCTAGTCATCTCGGAGGACGGAGAGAAGAAGCCGGAGTTCACTCCCTCCTCCCCCGTCCCGCGGGAGACGACGAGTCTGCCTGGAGCACCGCGGCCGGGTCTGTTCGGGTCGGGTACGACAACGACAACAACAACGACGACGGCCCGGGTCCTTGCCACTCCAGCCACCCGCCGCCTTGCTAGGGAACTCAACGTCGATATCTCCACCCTGAAGGGTGGCGGTCCACAGGGAAGGGTAACCGATGAGGACGTGAGGTCGGCAGCGCAGAGAGGGGCACAAGGAGCGACTCGAATGGTTCCGGTCACCGCCACCTCCGCTGTCGTTACACAGCCTTCCAAGAAGGAGCAAGCCATCCCCCTGAGAGGCATCAGGCGGACGATCGCCGAGCGGATGGTGAAGTCAAGGGACACGGCCGCCCATGTGACTCACGTGGACGAGGCGGACGTGACGGAGCTCGTCCTAATCCGAGAAGCGCTGAAGGGGAGCGCGGAGAAGAGGGGTGTGAAACTCACATACCTTCCTCTCATCGTGAAGGCTCTCATCCCGGCCCTCAAGGAGTTCCCGTACCTGAATTCGTCGCTCGATGAGCAGAGCGGGAATATCATCCTCAAAGGATACTACAACTTCGGAATAGCGGTGGATACTGAGCAGGGGCTGGTGGTCTCGGTCGTTAAGGACGCCGATACGAAGGACATCTTCACACTCGCGGGGGAGATCGAAAAGCTCGCCGAGAAGGCCAGGGCGGGTCAGCTCTCCCTGGAGGAGGTGCACGGCTCGACCTTCACGATTACCAACGTCGGTGCCATAGGCGGACTCTTCGCGACGCCCATCATCAACCTTCCAGATGTCGCAATCCTGGGTGTCTACAAGATTGTTAAGCGGCCGGTCTTCAGAGAGGGGAAGGTCGATGTGCGGGATATGATGTACATCTCTCTCACCTTCGACCATAGGGTAGTGGACGGAGCCTACGCGGCACGCTTCACGACGAGGGTTATCGAAACGATTCAGGACCCGAAGAAGCTGCTTGCCGAGGTGCTCTAGCCTTCAAGCTTCTACGAGAGTCTCGGTGCTTCTTACTCCTTCGATGGCGTTTATCGTTCCTGTCAACCTCCTGATTTCGGGATAGTCGTCTGTCGCTGCGAACGCGATCATGTCAAAACGCCCGTAGACGACGAATGCCTTCCTCACCCCCTTCAACCTCGCCGTCTTCTGAAGCACCGATTCGGTTTGGAGGGGGGTCGTCTTGATCAAGATGCACGCGTTGAGCAGCCTTCCCGCCCCCTATCCACCCTCGACCTGAGGGAGGGTCTCCGTAAAGACGACGCCGGCGAGTCTGTTGATCTTAAGGATCGTCCTGCCGAGCTCCAGGCTATCTCTCGCTTCTACATCAGCCACGATGTCAAACCTCCCAAGGACCGCGAAGGCTTTCTTGACCTGAGGAAGCTGCATCAACCTCTCCGTGACCGTCTCGAACTTTCCACGCTCGGACCTGATCAGGACGCAGGCAGACAGCAAACGAAGTCGAAGCGGCAGTTGCCTAATTAACTGTTCCTCGCCCGCCCGCTCGCCCGCCCGCCGGCCCGGCCTCTCCCCGGAGCGAGTGAAGATTTAAGCGACCTCCAATTCGCCGACTTCGACCCCCAGTGAAGGAAGCGGACATCGTAGTCATAGGCGGCGGCCCGGGAGGCTACGTCTGCGCGATAAGGGCCGCGCAACTCGGTCTGAAGACACTCCTCGTGGAGGAGAAGTGGCTCGGCGGCGAGTGCCTCTGGGCGGGATGCATCCCCTCGAAGTCTCTGATTACCGTCGCGAAGCTCTACGAGAAGGTCAGGGAGGCTGAGAAATTTGGTCTGCGATTCGACGGGGCTAGGATAGACTTCGCGGCTCTTCAGAAGTGGAAGTCGGAGGTGATCTCGAAGCTCGTCTCCGGTATCGAGGCATTGTGCAAGGGGAACGGCGTCGAGGTCGTCATGGGCGGGGCGGAGGTCGGAGGGCGGGAGAGCGTGTTTGTAAGCTCGAAGGATGGGCTAGAGGAGGTAAGGACGAAGAAGATCGTGATCGCGACGGGAACTCGTCCCGCGGAGCTCCCCGGGATCGCCTTCGACGGGCGCGTGGTGATCAGCTCGAAGGAGGCGCTGGAGCTCACCTCAGCTCCGGACGAGCTCCTCGTGGTGGGAGGGGGGGTGGTGGGGATGGAGTTCGCGTGCATGTACCAGAAGCTGGGAAGCAGGATAACCGTCGTAGAACTCACTGACCAGCTCCTTCCTGGGACGGACCCGGACCTCGTCCGGGTGGTGCAGAAGAACCTCGAGGCTAATGGGGGAAAGGTCTACCTGAAGTCCAGGGTTTCCTCCATCGAGAAGAGGCAAGCAACTGTCGTCGCGAAGGTCGAAACCGGAGCCGCTGCGATCACCGTGCAGGCGGATAAGCTTCTCCTGAGCGTGGGGAGAAAGCCGAGGACTGAGAAGTTGAACCTCGCGAGGATAGGAGTCGAGGCGGACCAGCGTGGTTTCATAAAAACCGATGAGCACATGATGACCACCGTAAGTGGGATTTACGCGATTGGCGATGTCCGTGGTCCACCGCTCTTGGCGCACAAAGCGTTCAAGGAAGGGGTTGTCGCGGCCGAGTCGGCGGCGGGGTTGCCAACGGCCGCGGAGTGGGCCACAATACCAGACGCAATCTTCACCGACCCCGAGATTGCAACGGCAGGGTTGACCGAGGCGAGGGCGGTCGCCGCTGGTTACACGGTGAAGAAAAACAGGTTCCCCTTTGCGGCCCTGGGGAGGGCCCTCTCCACCGGCGAGCCCGAGGGATTCGTCAGGGTCGTCTCCGACGCCTCCAACGGGTTGGTTCTCGGCGTCCAGATTGTGGGCCCGGAAGCATCGAACCTCATCAGCGAGGCGGCTCTCGCGATCGAGATGGGCGCTACAGTGGAGGATGTCGCCCTTACAATCCATCCGCATCCGACCCTCCCCGAGGCTTTCATGGAGGCCGCGGAGGCTGCCGAGGGGAAGCCAGTCCATCAGTTGAAAGTATGAAGAGCGGCAGAGTTCTGGACCTCGGACCAGGGAGGAGGGATTACGGGGAGGTCTGGGAACTTCAGAAGGAACTGGTCGCGGCTAGGGCGAACGACTCCTCCCCCGATACTCTGATCCTGGTAGAGCACGAGCACGTCGTCACCCTCGGAAGGAGGACGAGCGTCGAGAACTTCCGCCCCCAGGGCGTCCCCGTCTATAACGTCGAGAGGGGCGGAGATGCCACCTACCACGGTCCCGGTCAGCTGGTCGGCTACCCGATAATCAAGCTGCAGGACCACGACGTTCACGGATACCTCAGGATGCTCGAGGAGGTCCTGATCAGCGTGACGAGGAGTTACGGAATAGAGAGCGAGAGAAAGACGGGGCAGACGGGCGTCTGGGCCGGAGAGAAGAAGGTGGCGTCGATAGGAGTCGCCATCTCGAACTGGGTTACGTATCACGGATTTGCGCTGAACGTGAATCCCGACCTGTCGTACTTTCGCCTGATCAGGCCCTGTGGCCTCGACCCGAGAGTGATAACCTCCATGATTGAGCTGACCGGGAGACCGGTCCCGATGGAGGAGGTGAAGGCTCGGGTAACCAGAGAATTCTCGAGCGTCTTCGGGATGGAGCTCGCCCCCTCTGCGCATGAGGCCGAGTCGGCAAAGATTAAGTAAAAGCCGATGGTCGTCCGGAACGTGTCCACCACCACAGCTCCCAAAATAACCTACGTCACACTCTCCGCAGACGAGAGCATCCATCCGAGGTACGAAGCCGCCCTTCAGAAGTTCACACAGGAACTCGGGAGACGCTACGCCATGTACATCGGGGAGAGCGAGGTTCGCTCCAAGGCCGGCGAGTTCGAACACCGAAGCCCCATCGACACTAAGGTAGTCGTGGGATACTTCCAGGTGGGAACCGCGCAACACGCCAGAGAGGCCATCGAAGAGGCGGCGAAGTCGTTCGCCAGCTGGTCAGAGACTTCATGGCGGGAGAGGGTCAGGATAATGAGGCGGGCCGCCGACCTGGTCGACGAACGAAAGTTCGAGATAGCCGCGGTGATTACTTACGAGGTCGGGAAGAACCGCCTCGAGGCTCTGGCGGAGGCTTGGGAAGCCATCGATGCGATAAGGTACTACTCGAAGGTCATGGAGGAGAACGACGGCTACCTCGTGCAGATGGGCCCGGGAGGTCCTGGTGAAAGCTCACGAGTTGTCGGGAAGCCGTTCGGTGCCTGGCCTGTCATCTCCCCGTTCAACTTTCCGTTCATGCTCGCAAACGGGATGGCTCTCGGCGCCCTAATCACCGGAAACACTGTCATCCTAAAGCCGACGAGCGAGGCGCCCCTTACGGGGCTTCTGCTCTACAGGATATTCAGGGACGCTGGCGTCCCTCCCGGCGTGGTGAGCTACGTCACCGGCCCCGGGAGCAACTTCGAGAAGGAGTTCGTCTCGAATCCCAAAGTTGCTGGGATAGCCTTCACAGGCTCCCGCGACGTCGGGACGAGGTTGTCTCGTGAATTCCTCACGGGTCAGCCCTACCCGAAACCCGTAGTGATGGAGATGGGCAGCAAGAACCCGACGATAGTCACCTCGAAGGCCGACCTGAAGAAGGCGGTCGAGGGGGTGGTGAGGGCTGCCTACGGGTACGACGGACAGAAGTGTAGCGCGACCTCAAGAGTCTACGTCCAGGCCGCCATCAAATCTAGATTTCTCGAGGAGTTGAAGTCGCGTGTCGAGCAGCTCGGCGTCGGCGACCCGAGGGAGAAGGGCACCTTCATAGGGCCCGTGATCAACAAGACGGCTGTTTCAAAGTTCAGGAGCGCGGTGCAGGAGGTAAGGAGGAGCAGGGGGGGAAAGCTCCTCTGCGGCGGCCGCATCTTGAAGGAGGGGGCCTTCGGAGAAGGATACTACGTCGAGCCCACCCTCGTCTCCGGCCTCTCCTCGAGCAACAGGCTCTTCAGGGAAGAGCTCTTCCTTCCCTTCGTCGTGGTGGGCGAGTTCAAGACTCTGGATGAGGCGCTGGAGAAGGCGAACGACACCGAGTACGGCTTGACGGCGGGTATCTTCAGCGAAGACCCTCGCGAGGTTGAGAGGTTCATGGACGTGATCCAGTTCGGGGTGGTCTACGCGAACAGGAGAGGCGGAGCCACGACAGGGGCCTGGCCGGGTGCGCAGTCGTTCGTGGGGTGGAAGGCGAGCGGGTCTACGGGAAGGGGAGTGGGAGGCCCGCACTACCTCCTCAGCTTCCTGAGGGAGCAGTCCCAGACGGTCGTCTCATCTAGCTAGAGAACCGGTATCGCGTAGAGGAGGAGGGCAACGATCAGGTCGATCGGCCACCACACTGGTATTACAACCGAGCCGACCTTGAATGACCCGAAGAGCAGAGTGGTCCATTCTCCCTTCTTCACCATCTCTCCTCGCCAGACGAAGTAAGCCAAGTCCTCCAGGAGTGCCAAGAGGAAGACGTTCCCGGCCCAGGCGGTCACTGACTGTGTGTACGAAATAACCACGAAGAGAGGAAGCAGGAAGAAGACTTGATATGGTGAGTACTTGCCAAAAGCAGGCTCCTCCATGAATCCCTCCACCTTCTTCGTCCAATCCTCCTCCCTCCTGTTGATGTACCTGTACTCGATTCCTCCGTATATTACGGCCGCCAGGACGACTCGGACGAAGGAGATTGGTTCGAACAATTACTTCAGTGGGACGTAAAGGCTGGAACGAGAAGCGCCTATGCCGGGCGTTCCGTGCACGACCTTCTTGTTCGTGATTACGTACTCCCCCAGGTAACGCCCAACCATCTCGGGCTTGACCTCGAGCGGGACGAACTCCCTCCCGTTGTGCACGTGAATCGTCAGGCCCACCATCAAGCGCAGGACGACCATATCTCGCGCGTGTGTCTTGATCTGGCCCTGACTCTTCCCGTCCTTGATTAGCCGCGCGTCTTCGATAAGCTTCCTCTTCTCCTCCGAGACCCCTCGATTCAGTGACCTCCTCGCCCTGGAGGAGAGGAGCTGGAGGAGGGCCTCGGTCGGCATTCCGTTAAGCTGCTCGAGCGTGTAGCCCCTGAACCTGTACTCCCTAGGCATCTACCTCGCCCTTACCTCCACACTCGCCCTGGCGAGTCTCTTTCTGCCCGTCTTCCTCGGCGCTATCAACCCGACCTTCCTTCCGGGCGGCGCGTTCCTCGAAGTGCTCGTAGACTTGCCGGGGTGCTGATGCCTTCCACCCCCGAACGGGTGGTAGACGGCGGCCATCGCGATCCCCCTCATCCTCGGGTAGACCCTCCCGGCCGCCCGCTTCGCATGATGCCTCGCCCCCGCCCTGAGGAAGGGCTTCTCAAGCCTCCCCCCTCCCGCGATCTCTCCGATCATGGCCCTGCACCTCTGGTCTATCATGATGTTCTTCCCCGATGGGAGCCTCAGTATCGCGCTTCCCCCGGCCTTCGAGAAGAGGACGGCCGAGCCTCCAGAGGACCTGACGAGCTTCCCTCCGTCGCCCGGTCTGAGCTCGACGTTGCAGATTCTCGTCCCCTCCGGTATGCTGGAGAGTGGGAGGACGTTCCCCGACGATACGTCAGCCGATGCTCCGAACTGGACCTCCCTCCCGACCGAGAGACCCGTGACCGCGGGGACGTAGGTGAACTGGCTCTTTCCATACTCCAACTGTGCCAGTGGGGCGGTTCTCCCCCGCTCGTCGAGGATGGCCCGGACCACACCGGTATCCCGGGCTTCCGTTGCAATCTTGGGATACCTGACTGGAGCGATCTTCCCCCTCGTCCTGCTCCTGAACTGGATTCCCCCCTTCCCAGCCCTGCGCTGTTGTATTCTCTTTCCCAAATTACACCAACCCGAGTTTAGTGGCTAGCTCCGTTGCTGAGTTCTCGGGGGCGAGTCTTACAAAAGCCTTCTTCCCGTTGTTTGTCCTCGCGGTGTTGACCGAGTACACCTTGACCTCGTAGAGGGCCTCGACGGCAGCGGCCACCTGAGGCTTCGAAGCCCTGTCGGCGACTATGAAGCAAAGCTTGTTCTCCCTCTCGATCTGGTCGAAGGTCCTCTCGGTGACGTAAGGTCTCTCCACAATCTTCTGGGCGTCCTCGAGTCGCACTTACGACTCTTCCTCCCCGTCGTTGTCGTTCTGGAGGGGCGGGAGGGCCGTCAGTGATGACTCTGTCCACAAGGTGAGCCTCCCAGGCACTCCTCCCGGCGCAAGCTGGAGAACGTTCAGGCTGTCGACTCTTGCAACCTCGACCCCCGGGATCGACTGGGCGGTCCGTCCGACCCCCCTGTCGTTCGTCACTACTACTAGGGGGCCGACCCTCTCCCTGTAAGACCTGCCCCTCAGCCTCGACTGCCCGCTGTTTCGCTTCACACCATCGTAGACCCTCTCCAGCTCTTCCTTCAACCCGACTTTCTCGAGGAGGCTGACGAGCTCTGAGGTCTTGCTGACGCTCTCGACTTCGTCGGATACGACGATGGGCAGCTCAACCCTCTTCACCCTGTGTCCCCTCGACACGACAGCCTCTTCGTGGGCGGTATAGGCCACCGCGGAGGCGAGGGCCAGCCTCCTCTCCTTCCTGTTGATCTTCAGGTAAACCACCTTCTCCGCCTTTGGTGGATGTGGTAGCCTCCCTTTGACGACGCTGGCAATCCCAGCGGCCTGCCCAGACCTTGAGTAACGGTCTCCCTTGACTCTCGGGACTCTCGCGAGCGCTCGTCTTCATTCCGGCCATGGGGTCCCTGCCCTTGGGCTGAATATGATGCGAGTTGACAAGCCAGTAGGCCCGTCTGATCAGGTCGGGTCTTCGTGGAGTCTCGAACGCCGGCGGCAGCTCCACCTTTCTTGAGCTCTTGCCGTCAAGTTCTACGACGCTTGCGTTCATCTCTGGGCCCCCACAGGGCTCAGCTCCGTGACTTGAGGCTGGGCTATCTTCCTCTTCACCTTCGTCCTGGCCGGATGTCTCAGAAGAACGAATCTCTTCGGTGACCCGGGGAGCGAACCCTTCACCACCGCATAGTCTCCCTCGACGTTCCCGAAGTGGAGGAACCCACCAGGCGGGGTTATCGGTCTCTCCTTCGCATTCCCGATCAGGAGTATTCTCTTCCCGGTCTCCGTCCTCTGCTGGAAGCCCTTCTGCCCCGCCCTCGGGGCGGTGTACATCACTGCGGCCGGATGCCACGGCCCGAGGACGCCTATCGCCCTAACGCTCTTCCTCGACTTGTGCTGCTTTCTCTTGACCCCGAACCTGGTCACGGGACCCTCGAACCCCTTCCCCTTTGTGATTGAGAGCGCGTCCACATACATCCCGGGCTTGAAGACTTCCGAGAACTTTACTTTCTTGCCGAGAAGCTTCGTCGCAAATTCAAACTGCGAGCCTATTTCGCCCCCTCCCACACCCATCTCGAGGGCGATGGGTTCCTTCTGTGTGAGTCCCGCCTCCCTCGGAACGACAGAGTCGATTCCCGCGACTCTGCTCACCCTGGCGAGCCTCTCTCTCCACCCGCCGATGATCTTTTCTTGCTCCGACTGTTTAGCTCTGTTGCTGTGCCACTCCGCAATAGCCCGCTCGCCGCCGTTTTCACGCGCGTAGAGGCGAACCCCGACCACCTCAGCCTCGGGGACGGCCAGGACTGTCGCAGGGTTGAAGAGTGGTTTTCCGAAGTTTGGCGTCTTCTCCCTATCATCGGTCGTTATCGCGTGAATCGTCCCGGCCTTGAAGGAGGGGAACCCGAGCAGGACTGGCGCTGAGCCGCCTACTCTGGGCCAAGTCCTAACGCGAGGCACGAACCTCTTGGCGCGCCCCCTCGGCCTGTAGGCGAGACTACCCCTTCTCGGTGCTGAGTGCTTCCGGTGGCCCATCTCTCTCTACCCGCCTTTCCCGAAGGCGGCTTCCCCGTCGGCCTTTAAGTCTTCTTTCGAAAAGCTAGACGGAGAGGGTATTTACGAGGTAGAGGCCGGCGGCGATCGCCTCTTCTGTTCGGACGGTCTCGACGTGCTGTTCACCGAAGAGGTTTACGACGAACTGAACCCTGGAGGGGAGGCCCTTCCCTACGATCTCGAAGAGACCGCGAGAGGGGGAGCCAAATATCAATACGACGGAACTGGCCTTTTCGAATGCTCCCCTGAGGTTTCCTAGAACCGACCTGATAGCGTTACCGTAGCGGGATGTCGCTATCTTCAGCTCGAATCTCTCGTCTTCCACCAGCTCGTCCACGGTCCTCAGGTCTAAGGCGTACCCCCAGTACTCGTGAACCGCCTCCCTCCCGACGACCTCGCCGGTCAGGGGAGTCGTCCCCTTTATCCTGACGGTGACACGCTTGTTCGCGCCGAGGTGCTGTCCCAGGTATGGATGCTTCTCCAGCCCAATGTTTACCCTCCCGTCGGAGAGGGTGACACCCTCCCTGATCTCTCCAACCTTCAGCTTCTCCACCTTAACCCTCGGCTTGTGAGATGGAATCCGAAGAGGTGGTAAGAGGCCCGCGTACTTCAGAGCCTCGTCGAAACCAAATAGACTCCGCCTCAGGTACTGGGGTGTTTCGAGGTATTCCAAGACTCGCGTGATCAGCCTGGATTCACCCCTCCCCTTCGGGTCGCGGAATACAATGATGGTATCGACACCGTAGATCGCGCAGGAACGGGCGATCGTTCCTAGCTTCACCGTCTTCTCTCTCAGAGAATCGTGCTCCTCGAGGACGGTGTCTGGAAGAGCGACTCCGAGCCTTCTATTCGAGAATGTCAAGGTGTGGGCATCCGCTTGCCGACCCGAGACTCCTCTAAATCTGTCTCGTTTGGTGGACTGGAACCCCCTCCGAAGCTTCTGCTGTTCTTACTTAGAGATCAGAGTGTTCCGCTGAAGCCAGACCCAGCGTACCGCCATCAAAAGATACAACGGATTTCGGTTTCCCGGACGACACGGGCAGAACCTGTCTGCCAGCTATGGGCTTCTGACTCCGTCCTCCTTCTTCTACATCCCTCATCAGCGACCAGTGACTTCAAGCCAAAGTGGACCGGGGGGGATTTGAACCCCCGACCTGTCCCAATCTGGAATTCTTTGCCAAGGGATTGGACGACGCCCTCTATCCTACCAGACTAGACGACCGGCCCGCTCTTTCTCGGCTCGTGCCTTTTGCGCCTTTAAGCCTTATTTGGCGAGCGCCACGAGCTTCACGGAATGTCCCTTTCATTCGCTGAATTCAACAAGCTCGAGATGAGGGTCGGCAAGATTGTCGAGATCGACGACATTCCTCAGGCGAGAAACCCGATGTACAAGCTGAAGATCGACTTCGGCCCGCTCGGGGTAAAGCAGTGTGTCGGTGGGATCAAGTCCCACTACACGAAGGCTCAGCTTCTGGGCAGGCAGGTCGTCGTCGTGGTGAACCTCCAGCCGAAGTCAGTAGCGGGAGTGACCTCGGAGTGCATGATGCTCGCCGCCTCCGACGAGAAAGACATCGCCCTCTTGAAGCCAGACAAGGAGATGCCGCTCGGAACGAAGGTCGCCTAGCCAAGATTTTTATTCGCCTCTCAGCCGCTGAAAGCTCGCGCGGTCGTCGTCTAGATCTCACAGAGAGGAAAGCCTGGTCCAGGACATCAAACCCCTTGGGTGTGCAGGCCTGCCACGCTGGTAATTCGAGCAGTCGGAACAGACACCCGGGTTCAAATCCCGGCGACCGCACCTATCTGAACTCTAGTCCTCTTTCTCCCAACTAAGAGGGGATGCTCGTTTTGCTGACCTCCTCAAGAGATAGAACCATTTGGGGATTGTCAATGTGGGATTGGACTTGCTTCAGTGAGCGGTGATGGCAACCAATTTCTGTACGCGTGACCGAGGCCTCACTCATGGACTCGTCGGAGGGTCGGCCCGACAGGCGATCAGCTCGGGGATTATTGGGGCTTGGAACCCCAAAACTTGGCTAGATAGTAGCCTCTCATATAGCGCCCATAGAATACCACTCCCGTATCCGATGCCGCCGAGAAGCCAAGACCATGGTGAGGATAACCCCAGGCTCACGAGAAAGGTGGACCCAAAGGATGTAATAATGAGAACCGATGAAAGCCCGACATAATTTCTGACCCGAGCGATCATTCTGAATTTCTCGTTTTGGGTGAAGGGGGCAAGGTACATCGTCACCAGAGTCACGTAAGACATGAAGAGCATGATGAGCGTGGAGAAGAGCATAAGTGCGATCGAAACAGCCAGCAGCCATTCGGCTGTCCCCATCAGCCCCGTGGCTGCGCTTTGTCTTATGATGGAGACGTCTAGGGAGAGCATCGTAGCGCCGAGGAGGAAGCTGGTTATGATCGTCAATCTGAAGTTGGCGGCGTCGGCATCCAACCTCGGCTGTTCCAATGGATTAGGCGAACGGGGCCCACTCGTGCTATAAGCCTTATGAGACGAAGTAGCATCCATTCGTTCGATCCCTTCCTCTATCATTCATCAAAAGGTATCTTCGCGCATCAGTTCCTGAATTTCAGCCCAAGATGCAGCGCTGTAGCTCCGGCGACCGTACCAACCGGTTTCGGTGGCAGGTCACATCCGCCCTTTCCTTCAAGAGTCGATCGCCTCCGCCGGGCTACGCGGGAATCAATGTCCCGAGATTCCATGATTCGTCTTCGAAGAGGGAGACGTCGGGAAAACTCCTGCGAGACAAGATGACTCTCTTGAGTTCGTTGACCTCCTGAAATGGACGGTTGACTGAAAGGAATCCGTTGAGCACGCCGTCGTCGAAGTAGAGCTGGAAGAACCCCTTCTCCGCCCCGACCGACCCCCTACTCACTATCTTCGTCTTCTTGCCGAGGTCTCCGTACGCATTTATCTTCAGGTCGAACATGAAGGAGAAGAAGAAGGGGAGGTCTGCGAAGGTTCTGCGCTCGCCGGCCATATTGGCGCCCGCCGTCATCCCCTGCTTCGCGGCCACGTCGTAGTGCTCGACCCTAAGATGCCTCTCGAATATTGGGCTGTAGAAGCGCGCCACGTCCCCAGCGGCATATACTCCCTCTGAATCTGTCTGAAGGTACTCGTCTACCACGATTCCCCTGTCCACCTTCAGCCCAGCCTCCTGGGCCAGCTCGACGTTTGGGGCTATTCCAACTCCTACCGCGACAAGGTCGGCGGGCAGCTCCCCGCGGCTCGTCCGCACCGCCTCCACCGCATTATCTCTCCCGACGAAGGCGGAGACCTGCGTCTCAGTCATCACGTCCACGCCCTTATCCCTGAAGTATCCCGCGATCCATCTACCCGTCTCTTCGTTGACCGCCACGTTAAGAGGATAGGACGCGACTTCGATTATCGTTGTCTTCAGGCCTCGGGCGGCGAATGCGGCGGCCACCTCACAGCCGATGAATCCACCGCCGACGACGACGGCATTCCTCGCTTTCTGCATCCCCTCCTTGATTCTCTCGCAGTCGTCAATCGTCCGAAGGTAGTGTATCCCGACGAGGTCGGACCCGGGGAGGGGGAGTATCCTGGGACGGCCACCGGTCGCGAGGAGGAGGCGCCCGAATGCGATTTCGGTGTCGTCTTCAAGTCTCACGACTCGTCCAGATCTGTCTAGCTTCGTCGCTCGCTTCCCAGAGATTACCTCAATCTTCTGGTTTTCGTAGAACTCCTTAGGCCTGAAGAAGAGCTTCTCACGCGGTCGTTTGTCCACGAGGTAGTCCTTCGATAGCGGCACTCTGTCGTAGGGGAGGTGGGGTTCATCGCAGATGAGTACTACCCTGGCCGAGGGGTCCCGTCTCGTGATCGCCGTCGAGGCGTAGAAACCCGCTTGCCCTCCGCCCACGATGACATCGTCCGCATCTGTGCTGTGAGGGGCCATCACGATAATGCGCCCCGTATCTCCGGCATCCCATTTAAGGTCGGCCCTTCCAGCCTTTTCGCCACCATCCTCCTCGACTGTTAGCTGATCTTCTTCGCGACGTCGGCCCACCCGAAGTAGACCCTGGCGATGACAAGCGAGGCGATGGCGTAGACAGCTATCAGCCCGATGGAGAACAGGGCAGAGGACTCTATCGCGTTAATCCCGCCGAGTTGTAGGACCGAGGTGGCCTCGCTGGGAAGGCTCGGCCGAGCCACGAGAAGTGGGAGAGAGTTGACGGGGGAGGTCGGGAGATAAAGGTCCACAAGATGGTCGAACTCATTGCCCGTAAGTCTGAAGATGGCTCCAAGGATGATGCCGGCTATCTGACTAGTGAAGAAGACAGCCGAGGCGATGATATAGGCGAGTGAGGATCGACGTACAAGCTCACCTATCATGAATGCAGCGGAGAAGAATACAAGAGCCGAGAAGACCTGGGAAATGACCACCGAAGGGAGTATCTCTAGTGAAAGCTGAAGGCCGAACGTGAAGGTTGAGGAGGCGACGCTCAGGACTGCGTTCAGCACGACCACGAGAGTCAAGAGGAGCAGGCCTCCGGAGAATTTTCCCAAGAAGTATTCATCGCGGCTGACAGGCTTCGAGAGAAGAATCTCCGCCGTCCCCTGCTCGTACTCCTCTGACATCGAACCGGCCGAGATGAATAGGGCTATGAATTGAAGGAAGAATGCCTGCGGGAGGAAGACGCCGACAACCCAGAGGTAGGGTCGGGCGGCGAGCGGGACGCTAGAGGACCCTGCAGTGCTAAGGAAATAGTATGGGAGGGTGTCCACAAGAATGGTAAGTATCACCAGTGCCAGTACCTTCTTTCTCGCGACACTCCTCCGGAGCTCGTAGAGTGCGAGAGTCCTCATCTTTCTGATGTTCAATTCCCA
>VBPQ01000229.1 GCA_005877185.1 Nitrososphaerota archaeon | reverse complement strand
GTGGGCGAGATAACCGCGAAGAAGTTCCTCGAGTTTGCGGGCATCAGCCCTAGGCTCGCTCCGAAGAGGCTCTCCAACGAGCAGATCGTGGCGATGGTCGGCGCGCTCCAGAACTTCCAGGAGTTTCTGCAGCCCGACGCGAGCGTCCTCTCCCCCGTCGGGGAGGAGATCCTCCAGGCGGGCATCACGAAAGAGCTCCAGCCGGAGTTTTCCGCGGTCGTCGCGCGTCCGCCCTCCTCCTACTCGGGTTTCCCATTCCTCGTCGAGGTTGGGATGGCCTACGGCGGGAAGGTCCTGCAGCCCGGTCTGAAGCTCTTCCGATTCGCGAACCGAATCCCTCTCCTCTACGACGAGTCGAGTGACGTCAGCTTCAAGGTGATGAACGAGGAGATAGACTGGAGGAGATACCACGTCCCCCAGGAAGCACCCCTCGGGGTGATAACCCACATCGCGTCGACGAAGATCCCTTACAAGACCGTCGGGAAGGAGTACATCGCCGACCGCCCCGAGATAGAGAAGGAGCTGCGCAACGCGACGAGGGAGGCCCTGAGGCGCCTCAGCATCTACCTCTCGAGGAAGGGGAGCATGGAGGCGGTCCAGCGCAAGATGAACATCTACGGGAGGTACCTCCCGTTGATAGCGAGGTTCTCCGCCGACCTCGCTGGTCTGAAGAAACTCCCGGACTACAAGAAACTTATGGGAAAGACAAAGGAGGTAGAAGGAGAGGTGGAGGGAGAGATGACCGAGGCGGAGGCGGTCGGAGGGGCTGAACCCGAGCCACAGACCGCGAAGGAGAAGAAGGAGATTGAGCAAAAGAAAATCGAAGAGTACAGCGGAGAGTAGGAAGGCATCCGCGGAGAGCAAGAAGACAACCGCGGAGAGCAAGAAGACAACCGCGGAGAGCAAGAAGAGCACAGCGGAGGCTAGGACGAGCACCGCCCAGAAGCTCCTCACGGAGATGGGGAAGAAGGTGTACACCGACGTCGATGCGGGGACATTCCCGAGCTTCTCGTTCTCCAGCAGGTCCGTAAGGAACATCGTGTATGACAAGAAGCTCCAGCAGTTCGTGCTCGGCAAAGCTACGGTCAAGAGGTCTTCGAGCAACATCAAGCACATCCGTCCGTTCACCCAGCTCCTCTGGCTCGCCGACTTCTCGAAGAAGCTAGTCGACGAGAAGAGGACCTCGACCCTGAGGGATGTCTACTACTCCGCCCAGGCCTTCAACGTGGAATTCGAAGACCAGGCCGAGTCCGATGAGTTGATCACGGACCTCGAGGTCCTCATGACGATGGCGAGGGAGGGCTTCAACATCTACCCCGAGGAGCGGAGCGCGATCTTCGGGAACATGACGATTGGGTACACTGTCCCTGGTTACGAAGGGAAGACGCTCGACCTCTCGGCCCACCCCGACGGGGTGATGATAGGGCCCGCACTCACGACGGCGGAGTTCGTGAACACAAAGGCGAAGATGGTCCTCGCGATCGAGAAGGGAGGCCTCTTCACCCGATTCATAGAAGAGAAAGTCCACGAGAGGTTCAAGGCGCTCCTCATCAACACGGCAGGTCAGCCGCCGAGATCGACGAGGTATCTACTGAGGCGCTTAAATCAGGAGTTGAAATTACCAGTGGGGATTCTAACGGACAGCGTGGCGGGTGACGAACCGATTCTTGTTAATGGTGGAGGTGGCGCCATCTACACGACCGTCGGCGACTTCGTCGACAGCCTGTTCGGATACAATGGTTCCGGGGAGGCGGAGTGGAAGGTTCCAGACGTCAACTGGAATTGTATGGCCATGAATCGAGAGAGCAACCAGATTGAGTGGACCCCTATCACATGCGTCTATCGGCACAAGGCCGAAGGACAACTCTACGAGGTTGAGCTGGACGACGGTAGAACAATCAAGACAACCAAGGACCATTCCCTCTTTACACTGAGAGCAGGAGAGGTCACTCCGGTCTCGCTATCATCCTTCTCCGAGGGCGACTACATTCTTGTGCCGCACAGATTGCCATCCCTCGAGTCATTTCACCCGCCGACCTTTGACCTACTAGAAGGCTTCACGGCTGCATCTCAGTTGGTCGAGAAGAATGGGCCCGCCGCTGGCACTCCTCGCCACATTTCCATGAGCGAAGACATGGCCTGGCTGCTGGGTTTCTGGATCGCTGAAGGATCATACTCCCTAGGTCGTTACATAGAATATTCTCAATCCAAGAGAAACTCCGTCAAAGCTACTAAACTGATCGAAAAAATCCAGAGCGCATTTGGAGTCAAACCAATCGTTCGGACCTCCGAGAGAGAAAACACTTCCGAAATCAGGGTAACGATTGGTCGCAAGATATTGGTGAATTTCTTCCAAAAAACGTTAGGAATCAGAGAATCGTTTGCGGATGGGAAGGAGGTCCCCGCGATTGTTTGGCGACTTCCGCGCGAACTACAGCTAGAATTCATCCGCGGGCTTCTGGAGGGAGACGGCCACATTGATGACGAGAGTAAGGAAACTATGCTCAATACGAAGAGCCCAGTGCTTGCTAGCCAGGTCTCGTATCTTTTGTTTTCGTTGGGATTGAGTAACACGATTAGATGCGACAAGAATAAGCAGTTTGCCATCTATCTTCATGGCTACAACGCTAGGGCACTGAGCCCTTGGCTTCCAACAGAAAGCTTTCCTGAGCTCTTCGAGGTGTCAGGATTTGGACTGTTCCAGCGCCCCGAGGAAAAAATTTCGTTTGCCAGATTGCGACCCAGGGTCGAAGCCATGCTGCGGACATTCCAGGAAGTGCTGGGGACTGGCACGCCGTCAAAGGGTAGAATCTCATACCTCGTCGAGCGAGGTTATGTCTCAAAAGAAGGGAGAAAATACCAGGTCACTGAAGCGGGTAAAGGCGCGATCGCTCTCCTACGAGTGGCGAGCAGGTTACTCGCGGGAGACCTACACCCTGTAAGAGTACGCAGGATCACACCAGCGCGCAGCGACGGTTTGGTTTACGACATGACAGTTGAGAGGGGGCACAGCTTTGTGGCAGGGCGTTACCCTACTCTTGTACGGAATTCTGATCCTTGGGGAGCGCATATTGCTATGGTGATAAAATCGGGGTCCGTTCGCCGGGACGAACCCGTGGTTGTTCGTGACAGTCACGGCCTCATTGATGTGAAACCCATAGGGGCCTTCGTCGATGAGTGCTTGGGGTCTTACGGCAG
>VBPQ01000032.1 GCA_005877185.1 Nitrososphaerota archaeon | reverse complement strand
GTGGAGCCTTGAGGTAGTCAATCGCCTCTTCGTAGACAGTCGCCCCGATTTCCGCCCCCACGCCCCCAGTCTTCATGTCGTCAGATGCGACCACAAGCCTACCCGTCTTCTTCACCGAATCGACGATCGTCCTCCTGTCGAGGGGTTGAATCGTCCTCGGGTCGACTACCTCCACCTCTATCCCCTTCGACGAGGCGAGCGACTCCGCCGCCGCAAGGGCTTCAGGGACCATCCTCGAGATTGCCACGACAGTGATGTCCTTCCCACCCCGCTTGACCTCGGCCTCGCCGAATGGTACCTCGAAGTAGCCTTCGGGCACCTCCCCCTTGCTCTTGTACAGCATCGCACCCTCCACGAAAAGGACGGGGCCCCTCTCCTTCAGGGCTGCGTTGAGGAGTCCCTTGGCATCGTAAGGCGTTGACGGGACCGCGACCTTGAGGCCGGGCGCCTGCAAGAACCACGCGGGGAGGAATCCGGAGTGCTGAGCTCCGTGGGCCCTCCCCAGGCTGTACTGTGTTCTGAGGACCATGCCCGCCTCCAATTGCCCCCCTGAAAAATAGTGCAGCTTTGCGGCGTGCGTGACGAGTTGGTCCATCGAGAGAGGCAGGAAGTCCATGTACATGATTTCTGCGACTGGTTTGAGGCCCAAGAGGGAGGCGCCAACCGCCGCCCCCGCTATCGCCGCCTCTGAGATCGGCGTGTCCATCACCCTCTCCGGGCCAAATTTTTGGAGTAATCCGCTCGTCACCTTGAAGGCTCCCCCGTACGCCCCGATGTCCTCGCCCATCAGGAAGACCTTCTTCTCCCTCTCCATCGCCTCTCGGAGTGCCTCGTTGATTGCTTCGAGGTATGTAATCTCTCTCAATCTTTGTCGCCTCTCGGATAGACGAGCCCCTCAAGTGATGAGAACTCGGGGACCGGACTCGCCCTGGCCTTCTTGATCGCTTCATCGAGCTCACCCTCCACCTCGCCTTTCAGTTTCTCGACTTCCCCTCCCCTGACCACGCCTTCCTTCTCCAGCAAATCCTCGAACAGCTTCACGGGGTCCTTGTCGGACCACCGCTCAACTTCCTCGTGAGTCCTGTACTCCGCCTTGTCGTAGATACCGTGCCCCTTCATCCGCCAGCTCCTGCACTCGACGAACGACGGACCTTCGCCCCTCCTGCAGATTTCTACGGCGTCTAGGACAGCCTTGTAGACCGATGTCGGGTCGTTACCGTCGGCGACGAATGTCGGGATGTTGTATGAAGCGGCCCTCTCGGCTATCGACTTTGACGATATCCCCTTGGACTGCGGGAGAGACATGGCATAGAGGTTGTTCTCGCAGATGAATATAACCGGGACCTTCCAGACGGCCGCTAGGTTGATTCCCTCGTTGAAGGCTCCCGAGTTCACGGCTCCGTCGCCGAAGAAAGCTGCGACGACGCGGGCCTCCCCTTTCTTCTTCACGGCGAGCCCCATACCGGCAGCGATCGGGATGTTGCTCCCGACTATCGCTGTGGCGAGCATCAAATTCTTCTCCTTCCAGGTGGCCACGTGCATCGAGCCACCGATACCTCCACAGGTTCCATCGACCCTCCCCATCAGCTCGGCGAAGATCCTGTAGAGAGGCGCCCCCCTCGCGATCGCGTGGCCGTGCCCCCTGTACGTAGCGAGGACGTAGTCGTCCTCCCTCAGGGCCTCGGAGGCCCCCGTCGCGATCGCCTCCATCCCAAGGTAAAGGTGGCTCGGCCCTGTGATCAAGGCCATCTTGAGGTAGAGCTCCTCTACCTTCTCCTCGAACCTTCTGATGAGGATCAGCTTCCTGAGCATCGAGCGCAGGAGCTCTCGCGTGAGCACCCCCGACTTGATATCGGAGTGAGTCGAAGAGTGAACTACCGTTATCCCGCCCATTCTCTCGGCCACTAAATGAAAACGCGTTATAACCTTTGAATCCCCGCCCGTCCCGAACGAAGTCGCGCCCAGGTTCCTCGGGGATTCTACGGAAGCTTCACATCGGGGGCCACAACGGGTAGGCCCGAGATGCTTTCAGAGACGATGAAAGGGGGGTCGATGCGTCGGCTACGTTGTCACGGTTACCTTCAGGGCGTCGCGTCTCTCCATCAGGCCGAATCCGTCCTGAATCCTCTCTAGGGGTACCGAGTGAGTGAGTAACGGCCTCACCCGGACATTCCCACTTTCAATGGCAGTAATCGCCCTCTTGAAGGATGAGGGCTCGTGGTGAAACGAACCCGTCACCGTCACCTCCCCGTAGTGCATCTTGCCCGCGTCAAAACTGACCTCGGTTCCGGCGGCGCAGCCTCCGAAGAAGAGGACCTGCCCGCCCTCCCTGACGATTCTGAAGGCCGCCTCCCACGTCTCTTTCTTCCCGACAGCTTCAATGACCAGGTCGGGTCCGGTCGGACCGCCGGCTCCCCTCGCCTTTGCTACAAGGTCCTCGTCGGTAACCTGCAAGACTTCGTCGGCCCCCAGCTTCTCGGCGATTCGGAGGCGACCCTCAGACCGGTTAGTCATGGTCACGTGGATCTCCCTCGTCTTCAGCAGCTGCAGAAGCATCAGTCCCAAAGCTCCCGAGCCAATCAGGACGACCCTCAATCCACGCTCCAGCTTCACGCGGTCGAGGGCGTGAATCGCGGCAGCCAGCGGCTCCGAGCAGGCCATCTCCTCCGGAGGCACAGAGGTCTTGACAGAATAGGCGTTCTCGCTTACGATGTGTCGTGGTATCTTCACGTACTGCGCGTACGATCCCGGTATCGAGAACCCAATCAGCCTGCCGGGAATTCTCTCGCAGAGCGTCGGGGCGCCCTGTCTGCAAAAGGTGCAGGTGCCGCAGGGTGAGGAGTTGGATGCGACGACCCGTTCGCCCGTCTTGAACTTCTTTACTCCCTCTCCGACCTCAGAGACGACGCCACAGAATTCGTGACCCATCGTCATCGGCGGTCTCATCATCGGGTGACCACGGAGGAAACTCTTCAGGTCGGTCCCGCAAATATTCGACGCCAGAACCTTGATCACGACTTCGCCCTCTTCTGGGACGGGAGTCTCCGCATTCTCCAGTCTAAGGTCTCTGGGTGCCCAGTACCTCGCCGCTAGCATCGACGGAACATGACACTGTCGTAACTGGTTTATAATCGAGTACCGTCTAATATCCAGGAAATGAAGTCTCTCTTCATCGGCGCCCCGGGCGAGGTCGTCATAAGGGAGGTGGAGAAGCCATCGCCGAAGAAGGGCGAGATACTGATCGAGATGCGCTCCTGTGGAGTCTGCGGAACCGACCTCGAGAAAGTCAAGGGGGAGGCCGTGACGCCCCCTGTCTTGGGCCACGAGGTCGTCGGGGAGGTTGTAGAGGTCGGGATGAGAGTAGGGGGAATTCAAGCCGGCGAGAGGGTCTTCACACATCATCACGCACCGTGCTACGAGTGCGAGCTCTGCCGAAGGGGGGAGTATACCATGTGCGCGGAGTTTCCACGACACAACATCGACCCCGGCGGATTTTCTGAGTACTACGTCGTGCCCGCTTGGAACGTTTCGAGGGGAGCCGTCCTACCTCTGCCGGATTCCATGAGTTTCGAGGAGGGAAGTTTCATCGAGCCGCTCGGGTGCTGCATCAGGGGACTCTCGAAGGTCAACGTGACGAACTTCGCGTCCGCGATAATCTACGGGGCGGGCCCGATGGGGCTGATTCATCTGATGCTGCTGCAGCACTACGGATTCACGAATGTCGCGGTCGGGGACCTCAGCGAGTACCGCCTCTCTTTCGCCTCGAGGCTCGGCGCTAAGATATTCAGACCCGGAGACGAGGGCGAGAAGAAGAATAAGAGGGCCGCCCACTCCTCGCTCGACGGCTTTGCTCCGGAATTGGCAATCGTGGCGACCGGAAGTTCCGCGGCCCTCCTCGACGCGATGAATATCGTATCACCGGGGGGGCGGGTCTTGCTCTTCGGGGCTCCCCCAAGAAGTTCGAGAGTCTCGCTCGACCTCTCGCGGTACTTCCTGCGGGGAATCACGGTGCAGTCGAGCTACTCGACCAGCGAGAAGGAGACAGCACAGGCGGTTAGGATGCTCGAGAGCGGAGCGGTCAAACTCTCCAAACTGATCACCCACAGGTTCACGTTGGAGGAGGCGCCTGTAGCATTCCGAGTCGCAGGAGAGCAGAAGTGCATCAAGGCGATCGTGAACAGCTGATTGTGGTTGGGGCGATTTCACCCGCAAAATGAACTTCGTGCACGTTAAGCTTTTATAGAATAGAGGTCGGTCAACCACTCGCATAGTATGGCGCTTGAAGGCCCGATAGCGGTATTCGCGGATTTGCTCCAGTTCGTGGGGGCCTTCGTCGCGTTCTCGATAGCGTACGTCTCACTCAGAGGCTTGCGAGAAACCGAAAGTCCCACCCTCCTTCGTCTCGCGACTGCCTTCGTCTTTCTGGCCTTCGGGTTCGTGGTGCAGGGCCTCGTCGGGCTCGGGACGGAGGCGATCATACCCGGGATTGCCGCCTTTGCGACGACGATGCTCATCTCTGGGCTCCTCCTCGAGACAACAGGCTACTTCTTCCTCGCTTTCTCCCACGTAATGGACGTGGCGATGTCCAAGAAGATGGGGTTGGCCCTGATGGTATTCCCAATCGTCACTGTCAGCGGAGTCCAGGTGAGCGATATCCTCCGGTTTCTCTCGTTCTACTTCATAATGTACGGGGTGGTGGAGACGCTGTACTCTTACGGGAAGACACACAGGCCAGATACCCTGATAATCGCGGCGGGGATGGTTCTTATCGCTCTCGGCGGGCTCGTGGAGTGGCTGTCGATACTCGAGTCGACCCTGATCGCCCTCCCCCTCGTCCAGATCCTCATGAAGGAGATTGGCTTGCTCATCCTCTTCATACCCGTTCTGAAGTTCACCTTCGGCAGAAAGGAGATATGGGATGGCGCAATATAGGACCCAGGTCAAGATAATCGCCGACGTGCTCTGCACGGCCAGGGACATGAACACAGAAGGGAACGGGGTGGGGATAACGATGCTTCTCAGGAAGGGTAACCTCTCCTACTCGAGGATGTCGAAGCTCGTATTCGAGCTCGTGGGGTCGGGACTCCTCGAGGAGATGAGGGCGGAGAAGGTCGCGCGATACAAGATCAGCCCGAAGGGTATTGAGTTCCTCTTCGCCTACAACCATTTCGAAGAATTCACCCAATCCTTCGGTCTCAGGCTGTGACGCGATTCATCCCACGGCTGAAGCCTGAGGGCTTTCTCGCACATGCGGTAATTTCGCGGCTGCGCTCACGGGCCGCCCAGCCCAACAACAACACTGCCCTCCCTCTTCACTCGACGTGTCTCGAACCAATTTTATAGCGCCTCCTCACGGGCAGGGCCAAGATGATCGGGATGGTGGGCGCGGGGAGGGTGGGAGCCCAGGCCGCCCTGGAGCTCGCGTCCCAGGGAGTAGACGACATCGCGCTTGTTGACATCGTCGATGGCCTGGCCGAGGGAGAGGCGCTCGATATCAGCCACAAGATCTCCGAGACGGGCGTTGACGTCTCTGTGGCCGGCTCCAACGACTACGCGACCCTGAGGGGTTCGGAGGTGGTAATCGTAAGTGCGGGACTCGCCCGGAAGCCGGGGATGACGAGGATGGACCTGCTCGAGAAGAACTCGGCGATCATAGCCTCCGTCTCAAGAGAGGTGGCGAAGCAGGCCCCGGGTTGCATCCTGATAATGGTCACTAACCCGATGGACGTGATGACGTACGTCGCCCTGAAAACGACGGGTTTCCGTAAGGAGAGGGTGGTCGGGATGGGAGGAATCCTCGACCTCTCTCGCTTCAAGTTCGTCCTCGCGAGGAGACTCCAGGTTTCCAGGTCTTCCATCAGCTCCGTCGTCATTGGCGAGCACGGCGAAAACATGGTACCAGTGGCGAGCCACACCTCGATCGGCGGGGTCCCGCTCACCTCCCTGCTCAGCGAAGGAGAAATCAGTCAGGCCATCGAGGAGACGAAGAAGGTGGCGGCAGACGTAATCGCTAAGAAGGGCGCGACAGTTGACGCCCCTGGAAACGCGATCGCGAGGATGGCCAAGTCCGTCGTCTGGAACAGGAGAGAGGTCCTTCCCGCCTCGACGATGGTAGAAGGGCAGTACGGTCAGAGGGGGATCTGCATCGGTGTCCCGGTCAAGTTGGGGAAGGGCGGCGTGGAGGAGATATACGAACTGAAGCTCTCGGATAAGGAGAGACAATCATTCATCTCCGGAGGGGAGACGATCAGGCAGGCGATCGAGTCCCTCCCCAAGTTCTGACCGGTTGTGACGGCATGAACCGCGAATTCGACGTCCTGGTAGTCGGAGCTGGACCGTCAGGGTCCGCCTGCGCCCTCCACCTGGCGAGGAATGGCGTGAATGTCATCATCCTCGAGACGGGACGGGTTCCAGGAGAGAAGAATGCAAGCGGTGGCATCGTCTACGGGAGTGACGTCGGGGGTTTCGGCCTGAAGAGGCTGGTCCCTGATTTCGAGACGACAGCCCCTCTCGAAAGGAAGATCTCCTCACACGAGGTCCACATCCTCTCCGCGCCCGACGAGGGGAAGGGGACCTATCGTTACTACACTCTTTCACGAAAGTCTCTCGCCTCGAGGTTCGGGCTCTTCAGCGTCGAGTTCGAGACGGGGCACGATTACACGATCCTTCGGTCTCAGTTCGACTCCTGGCTAGCGAATCTGGCGGTCGAGGCCGGCGCAGCTCTCTCGACTGAGACGACTGCCCTGGACCTTCTCAAGGAAGATGATGGCTCCGTGATAGGAGTAAGCACCACTAAGGGAGAGCTGCGAGCGAAACTCGTTGTAGACTGTTCGGGGGTTACTTCGACCCTCGTCGAGAGTGCCGGATTGCGTGGAACCCTCGTTCCGAGGCAACTCTATCACGGCATCAAGCACGTCTACAGGCTTGGGGCTGAGAAGATAGAGGAGAGGCTCAGGCTGAGAGCGGGCGAAGGAAAGGCGCTCACCTATCTGGGCGAATTCATGCTCGGAATAAACGGCAACGCCTTCATCTATCCGAATCGGGACACCCTCTCCGTCGGTGTGGTGGCATCGATGGACTCTATGATCCGAGCAACCACCGAGCGCTTCGACCGCGTTGGGAAGCTTCTCGATGCTCCGCTCACAACATTCCTAAAGGGTTCACGTGCCTCTTAAGGAAACCCTACGCGAGCGGGTATCTCGCGGCGGGAGACGCTCTGGGCGCGTTCGTCAAAATCGGCCCAATGGTAGACGGTTTGAGATACGCCATCGCCTCGGGGATGATGGCCGCCCAGACCTACCTTGCCGCGGCTGTCTCCGGGTCGTTTAGGGAGAAGAATCTCTCGCGCTATAGAGACTTGCTGACTCCTATCTACGAGGATGTGAATCGCTCTGGGAGGGATAGTTTCATTTCAGAAAGCGGCTTCGTCTATCGAACCCTTCCTCGCCTCCTCTTCGCGAGCAAGGTTCTATCTCACGAGGCGAGGATCAAGCCTGAGGAGGTGGCGAGAGAGAGGGTTCGCCACGGGGCTGATGCGGTCACATACGTGGAGGACGGGGGTTACTTGCAGATAGATGTGAACGACGAACTTGCCTCTCGCTCAGTGACAAAACCCTGGATCCCCTCCTGTCCCGCGAATTGCTTCACCCTCACCACTCCCGGGGGGAACTTCTCCTCCTTCCGGGACCTTTTCCAGCAAAACCTTGATGCTGTGGGGGGCGGCCACAGAAAGAAGGCGCTCGATCAGACAATGAGGCAGGTTGCGGAAAGCCAACTCGCCTTCAACCCAGTGGGCTGCGTTGAGTGCGGGACCTGCAGGGCGATCGGGCCGAAGGAGACGATTGGCTTCGGGTATGAAAGTCGAGGGCGGGGAGTTTCGTACTCGTTCGGTTAGTCCACCCGAATCCTCCTGGGAATGTTGCAACATTATATACGAATGCTCGGGGTCGTCTGGAACCGTCAATCAATCAATGTCCTACTCGTATCTTGAGCGGCTGGAGAGGACGATCAAGCAACACGAGGAGTGGAGGGTCGGGGAGTGCCTAAACCTGATACCCTCCGAGAACCAGTCGAGCTCTCATTCAAGGTCGGTCTTCATGACAGACCTCGGAAACAGGTACTCCGCCCCCGACAAGTTCTACAGAGGAACGAGGTTCCTCGACGAGGTCCAGGCGCTCGCGGAGGACGTAGCGAAAAAGGTCTTCAGCGCTAGGTATGCCGACGTCCGGCCACTTTCGGGTCACACGGCCGATATGGCGGTACTCCTCTCCCTGGCCACGAGCGGAGACAAGATACTCTCCGTCTCTCCCGTGAACGGTGGGTATCCTGGAATCTCCCACCTGGGTCTCGGGAAGCTGCTCGGGCTGAAGAACTTCTATTTTCCCTACGATGACAACAAGGTCAACATCGATGGGAGGGAGGCGAGAGCGCTCGTGGAGCGAGAAACGCCGAGACTGGTCTTCTTTGGGTCAAGCTTCATCCCCTTTCCTCATCCTGTAAGGGAGGTCTCTGACAGCTATGGAGACGGCATCTCTATCTTCGACGGTTCGCATGTTATGGGGCTTATCGCGGGCGGGGAGTTTCAGGATCCTCTGAGGGAGGGATGCTCGCTTCTCATCGGTTCCACGCACAAGAGTCTCCCTGGTCCACAGGGTGGGATGATCCTATCAAACAACGACGAGGTATTCTCGAGGGTCTCCGACTCGATTCATCCCGGGATCGTCGACAACATCCACTGGAACAGGGTCGCATCACTTGCGATCACCCTGATCGAGATGATGGAGTTCGGGAAACCTTACGCGAAGGCCATCGTCCAGAACTCTCAGGCCCTGGGGAAGAGCCTCGACGCCTTGGGGGTGAAGGTGAGGGGAGCGGCTCAGGGCTACTCGAAATCCCACCAGGTCTTGCTCGATTACGACGCCAAGAGATTGCAGTTCTTCGCCGAGAGGTTGGAGCAGGCGAACATCATCGTCGACAACGGCGGGAGGATCGGGACGAATGAAATCACAAGGCTCGGCTTCGGCGTCCGCGAGATTGAGGAGGTCGCTGAGCTGGTGGGGATGGTCGTCCTCGGGAAGAAACCGGCCGAGTTGGTCAAGAAACGCGTCAAAACCCTGGTCAAGGACTTTCGGGAGCCGAAGTACGTCCTGAAATCGGTCCCTAAGATCGTTCGGTAGGTGGAACTCAAGTCTTCCAGGCGCCGGGCGAAATACTCAACGAGTCGTCGGTTACTTTCATCGATTGAGCCTCCGTATACCCTCCGCTTACCGCTCGAATCGCGTCGATGTTCTCCGGAATCACTATCGCCTCCTGATGGACTGCGAGAAAGAAGTAGACCTCGTTATCAGAAACCGATACCGAGTCTCTCCAGACGACAGCTTCGTAGATGTCATTCCTCGGTCTCCCCATCTCCCTCGCCATGTCAATCAGGGCCGCGGTCGACTTTACCCCCGTCTTAGAGTCGACGAGAACGACCCTGGGCTCGCTTTCGAGGGCGTCCACGACGACCTCCCTCGATGCTTTCTTCTTGAGTGTCACGAGCAGCGTATGAAGATGCATGTGAGTCTCCGGGACCTTCACGGCCATCGTGACGATGTTCAGCCCCTTCATGACAGATCGAACGTCCGCGGCGTGGTGTGACGGGACTGTCGGTGGGTCGAGGACCACCGCGTCTATCGGGCCCTTCCCGACCTCGTCAGGGTCCGCCCCCCTCCTCACGAGCACCGCTCTTGCCTTCTCGATTCCCGACGCCCGCTCTAGTGCGTGAAGTGCCCTACAGAGTGCTGTCGTATTGCAGCTGACCACCCGGACGAACCTCTTGTTGGCAGCCTCCCCGTAGTTGCACTGGGCGACGAAGGAGAAGTTGGTAAGAGAGTGCTCCTCGCCGCCCTGAAAGATCCCCTTCACCCCCGCCCCCTCGTAGATCGGCTTGTTCGAGGCCCCCACTTCATCGGGGGTCGCGTCCACGATGACGTCGACTTTCTGGAGGAGGTCGGTTAACATCCCCTTCGCCGTCATCTTCACGTTCCGGAACGACTCCAGGGACTTCTCGTTCGCGGCGTAGACGTCGATCTCCTTCTCCGCCGCTATCCTCGCTCGGTAGTCGGGCTGCATCTTCGAGACACCGATGAGTCGCATATCCGGCTGCTTCTTCACAGCGTCCGCGAGTCGCGCTCCGATGGTGTGATAGCCGTTGACTCCGACCCTGATCATTGTTCCCACCTTACCGCGGCCCTCTCTAGGGCGTCTATAAGTGGGAGACGCTTCCCCGCCAGATACTGGACGAGGGCCCCTCCCGCCGTACTTACGTGGTCGATAGACTCGTGAATCTTGAGCTTGTGCAGCGCTGCCGAGAGATGCCCGCCACTCACTATCGTGGTCCCCATCGACGAGCCCATCGCGCGAAGGAGACCTTCGGTGCCCTCGCTGAACCCATCGTACTCGAAGGCGCCGGGCGGACCGCTCATGAAGACCGTCCCCGCCCCCTTGATCAAGCGTGAATAGTGATCGACGGTACGCCTACCTATATCGAGGACCTCATAGTCCGCAGCCAGACCGGACGCCTCCACCTCTCTCCTCCTCCCACCATCAACCTTGATAGCAACGTCGATAGGTAGTTCGAAGGTCTCAGGGTAGTCGTTCAGCAGCTGCTTTGCCCTCGGCACCAGCTTCTGCTCCCCGTCGACGTCGAGGTCGCCGTAGTATCTCCCCAGGGCCTTGAGAAAGAGGAGGCCTACGATGCCTGACAGGAGGACCTTGTCGCCCCTGTTGTTGGCTATCAGCGCGTCGATCGCCTCGATTCTATCGGCGACCTTTGCGCCTCCCAAGACCGTGACGTAGGGCCCCTTCTCTATAGCGAATATTCGCTCCAGGCTACGCAGCTCCTTGGCGACGACCCGCCCCGCGCAGGTCGGCAAGATGTCGGCGAATCCAACGATGGAGGGGGAGGAGCGATGGGCCGTGGGGAAAGCGTCGAGGACGCATGCGTCGAAGTGTCCCTTGAGCCTCTGGACGAAGATTGTCTTACCGGCGTCTCCCGGCTTGAATTCTTGATTCTCTTCGGCCGTGAACCTTAGATTGTCGAGCATCATGACCTGACCGTTCCGCAGCTTCTCGATCCCCTCCTTTGCTGCCGGACCGTAAACGTCCTGGATGTATTCCACCTTCTTCCCCAGGATTTGCGCGAGAATAGCGGCGTGCTTCTCCATCCCGATGTAGTCCGGCCTCCCAATCCTCCCCTGATGAGAACCGACCACGACTTTTGACTTCGGTAGGTCCCTGATCGTTATCGCGGCCTCTTCCAGCCTTGTCTGCTCTATCAGCTCGCCGGTTTCGGGATGAACCGGAGTGTTGATGTCGACGCGGACGAAGACCCTCTTCCCCTCAAGCTCGACGTCTTCAATCGTCAACATCCTTGGCATTGAGGGTTCAGTTCGGGCCGACGCTGCACTAATTATATGCGTTGCGAAGGAAGACGCAAGCCGAGCTGCACAAGACCCGGGTGCGTCAGCGCGTCTTACTTGTTGGAAAAGTCGCCTATCACTTGGGGCTCGTAGATTTGCAAATGCCAGAGGTAGATGCCATATGTTAATCTACGCCACGCGATTGGGCGAACTTGTTGAATTCGAGGCTCGTCTCACTTGCTCTTGGGGCCGTCCTCTCCTACGTCTTGGTATTCTCCCTTGTCTGGAGCGGTTCCACCTCCAAGATAGACACCGAACTTTTCTCGAGCCTGAACGGATTAGCCGCAAACTATGGGATAGCCGTTCTCTCTTCGATTACGACGCAATTCGGGAGCGAAGTGATCCTAGCCCTAATTGGTCTCCTCCTCTACTTGCTCTCGTCGAAGGAGAACACCAAGATCGTGATAGGGGTCCTCTTCGCAATAACGATCTCGGACCTTGTTCTCTCGATTCTCAAGGGGGCATACTTCAGGCCGAGACCCTATCAGACACTGACACCGAATCTTCCGCTGAATCTTCCGCTCGGACAGGATGAGGGGTCTTCCTTCCCGTCGGGGCACGCGACTAGGGCTTTCGCCGTGGCTGCTCTCATCACGATGCAGAAGGGGAAGAAGTACTCGCTACTGCTCCTTCTCTCCGTCGGAGTAGCCGTAAGCAGAGTAATCGTAGGGCTCCATTTTCCCTCGGACGTCGTGGGGGGTGGGTTTCTTGGGATAGCTCTGGCCGTGGCATCTGTCGCGTTCCTTTCCAGGTATGTATATCCAAGGCTTCCGCCTCGATTCTTCATGAAAGGGAAACAGGACATGACTTTAAAATCGGTCGCCGCTTAGGGCTTCGATTGGCAAAGTTGCGTTCCGAGACCCTTACCAACATCTGCTGGGGGCTCTTCCTTGTCTGGTTCGGCTCAGTCGCGGCGGCCCTGGGTGGGAACTTCGGTGGCACTCTCAACAGTCCCACCTTCGCGTTAGGAACGGGAGTGCTTCTCCTCGCCATGAACTTCGTCCGGTCAATCCAGCACGCGAAGGTGAGCCCTCTAACAATCGGCCTCGGCACGATTCTGACCGTCATCTACGCCCCGCTAGTCCTTCTTGGATTCAACGTCCCCTTCCTCCCAGCGCTACTGATCATTCTGGGGGTGGTCCTGATCATCGGGGCGATAAGGACGCAGAAATTCTTCTAAAGCTGGATGACTTCGCAATCTCAGCGATGACTGTGATATTTCTCGAATTCGTTACAGACTTAGCGGCCAAGCCTTCTTCGCGAAGCCCTGAGAGGGATCTCGACGAGTTCGAACCGCAAAGCAAAATCACGGAGGAGGGCGCCGGCCTAATCTCCTTCTTGTTCCGATGACGACGGCTCGCAGCTCTCCGCATACAACTTCCGATTACAGCAGTCTAGCTGAACGAACAAGCCCCTGATTCCGTCCATCCCTATGAGTATCTCGCTGGCACCCTCAAGCGTCTGTACCATACCGTCGAGTGTTCTACCCAGACCCGGGATCTCGATGGAGCCGACAGCGCCCTTCATCTCGATTTTCATTCCGTCGGCCAACCAAGCCACGCTCTTTCGGCTCATAAGCTCGTCGAGGCGTAGCGCCCTAAAGATCTTCGTAGGGAGGAGTAGGAAGCCGGAGTATCCTGTATCTAGGACAGCCATTACCCCACCGTTTCTTGGGTAGGTCTCGCCCAGCAGCGTATTCCTCATTCTCACTTCGATTGCAGGGCTCGAACCGAGAAAGTTCCACAAACCTGATTACTCGCCGGCTGAACGCGTTCTAAGGCCCATCCTCACAACAAGGGGTGGAAGAGGGCGGGTCTCAATAATTACATCCCTTGGGTCTACGTTCAATTGTGCTAGCTTCTTCGAGAGTGCGGCAAGATTGGGGGCCTCGGCGACTCGTTTGTTCTGTTTGATCGCGACGAAGAGCCTTGGTTCCTGCTTTACGGTGGAGACCTTCAGCAGCCAAGTCCTAATCGCCTCCTCCACGCTGGCTGAGATCGAGCCCCTCTTCGCTCCATAAATCTGGCCTACCCTGACTCTCAGTCTCTTTTCGAGTTCGTCATCTATCTTTAGAGTAATTACTCCCATGCGATATCGTTCTAGCCCCGTAAATATTTAAATGTTTATTGGAAAAAAGGATTGTAACCGGTAGCTCATCGCGCGGCACGTACGCCCTTTCATGGAGAGCGCGAGCCTACTTCACGTACTCGTTCCAGCCCTTGGCGAGCAGCCAAGCCTGCTTCACGAAGCCGCCCTGTGGAGGCCGCTCGGGCACAGCTTGCAGCTTGATCTGATACACGGCCTCTGTCTTCTTTCTCTTTTCATCCCAGATCAGCACATCCTTCTCGATGAACCCCATGTCCAAGAGCTTCCTCAGCAGCTTCACGTAGAAGTTGTGATAACTGTACTTCACCCCGGACTTTCCTCCCTCCAGCTCCTTCGCGAAGTAGCGCATCTCTCTCCTCGTCATCGCGAGGTGCGGGCTTCTCTTCATGCGAGTGATCAAGAGTCTGGCCGCGGCGAGGGTGTCCTTCCTGTCACCAAAAAGGAGTTCCAAGACCCTCCCGCCGTTCACCGTCCTTTCGTTCCAGTAGAGCTTGATGCTCTTTGAAACCACGTTGTTCGGTTCCCCCCGAGGGTATTGAACTAGCTAGTGACCCAAAAATCTTCTCTAGTTGGTTAATTCAGTGGGATATCATCAAGCGTGCAGAAACACGCAGCACTCCCAGTGGGCGTAATGAAAAAATGAGAAAGTGTGAGGGCCTCAGAAGGGTCCTACGAGTAGTGTCTGTATCACCGAGAAGGTTTGCGTCACCGTCGTTCCGTCTGCCATCGTGGCGGTTACCGTCAGTGAGTAGACTCCCCCGATTACAGTCGTTAGACCGACTGGAAGTGAAGTGGTCGAGGCTGAGAGTGTCGCTCCGGGCGGCAATGGGAGGGAAGGATTCCAGTTCAGCGCGACATTTAGCCCGTTAAGCTGAACCGAGATAGAGGTTATCCACTGGGTGTCTGTGTTCGATAGGGCGATGTCGAACTCAGGGTTGTTCGAGCTGCTCTCTTCGAGGTCTTCCCGTTCGATTTCGAAGCCCTTCGGCTTCCCGAAGATTCCTTGGCCGGTGGTCTGCGTGGCAATCTCTGTGTGATCGCATCGGCCGGTATTGGACTGCGAAGAATCCGTGCACGTCGGTGGCGGAGTGTCCGACGAAGGATTAAGGCGTTGGTCATCGCTGAATACTATCGATGCGAGCCCTGTCGTGGGGCTTGCAGCGACGCCGAAGTCGTCGAAGAGGTCGCGGTTGCCGGTGCAGCTTATCCCTGCCTCGCAGACGCCTCCGTAATGGATGATGGGTGTGGCGGCGACCTGTGTGAAGCTGCTAGTCGTTGTGAGAGCGTTCAGAGTCTGCGCGAAGTAAACATACCATGCCGCGGACATCGGATAGTTGTCTGGTGTGCACGGCTGTTGTGAGCACTGCAGTGGGGTTGCTGTTCCATCGAAGGACGTCCCATACCACACAATGTCCAACTCTCCCCGGCTTCCTGCAGAGCTCCATGGGAAGATAGCCGTGTTCGCCGGTGACTGGTTCACCCGGATAGGTCCCGACCAGTTCTTCCCAAAGTTGGTTGAGAAGCTGTAGTAGGTGTTATGGTCGTCGGTGTAGAGGCTGTAGACGTTGCCTGCCTTGTCCACGCTCACCTGGGAGAATTGATGGTCGTAACCTATGTTGACGTTCGGATTAGAGTAGACAAGGTAATCCTTGAAGGACACACCCCCGTCAATCGAGACAGCGACCCAGACGGAGTGGAAGTTGTTATTGCAGAGGGTTGCGCACTGCGTCGCTTCGGTTCCGCTCGCTACTATCGAGTCAAACGTGTCGTAAATGACATGGTTCGCGGGATCTATCGCTATGTTTCCTCCTTGGGTATTGCCGGGAGCAAACCAAGTCAGGTGGGCCTGATCGAAAACGGTGTTCACCTGCGCGAAGGTCGCGCCACCGTCA
>VBPQ01000228.1 GCA_005877185.1 Nitrososphaerota archaeon | reverse complement strand
GAAGTAGTACGACAGTGACGAATTCGTACGGCTCTCCTTGACGTTCGAACGCCCTCTTTCAAAGCTTAGCGATAGAAGCCGGCCGCTCGGCAAGGTGATAGAAGACCCATCCAAGGGCGCGTCTACCAAACTAGACGACCAGCCCAATGAGGCGTCTACACCATCTTTCTCTGACAGGAGGAGGGTTTGGGAACTCATTCGCCGACTGGAACACAATTCAGGTCCAATTCTGGCACGGTATACCTTTTGAGTCCGACCAGCACCGCTCACTTCGTCGTCACAGGAGAGAGGAGGCGTACGAGACATCCTTGTGATCTTTGAGCATCTCGACGACCTCGCTGTAGGCGCGCATGTATCTCCGCCCCCGCTCGGAGGTGCGGTACGAAGTCTTCGAGCTGTTGGCCTTCCGTTCCTTCTCGACCAGTCCCCTGTCGACCAGGTACGCGAGGTACTGCTGAACTTGACTGGAGTTCAGGTTACACTTGAACATGACGTGGGTCTTCAGCGCACCTTCAGTGGACGCCGAGAGGATCGTATGGATGATTTCGAGGTAGCCCCGGTTTCCGCGTCCGACTATCTTCTTTGCCACCGCTACGACAATTATCCATGGATTACGTGGATGAGCTCCTCTTGTACCTCATCTTCGTTCAACTTGACACCCGGCTTCTCGGGGTGTACCTTCCTGAGCCTGAATTCGTTGTCTAGGCAAAGTTTCGCAACGTCGAAGGCCTCGACATAGTTCACTTGACCGTTCAACCTGCTCTGGAGGGCACGGAACTCCGCGAGACCCTTGATCGCGTTGGACTTCAGGTACAGCTTCGTACGCTGCGACCAGAAGATGTTGATCAGCTCGACCTTGTCATCGATGACGTCCGTTACGTCGAAGTAAACCTTTGGCTCGAAGTTCCTCGTGAGCGGAATCTCGTAGGCGAAGATGTTGGAGTTGTACCTTCCCGCTTCCAGCGTCGCCGAGGCGATTGCCCGGTGGTCGTGGTGGACGTCGCCCGCGAAGTGGGTGAGGATGATGTCAGGGTTTACCCAGTCGATCCGCGCCTCGATGTGATTGATCAGTTCACTGCTGACGCGAAGCCTACTGTCTGGAAAGTTGTCGACCCAGAGCCCCTTCGCCCTCACGAACTGCGCAGCCTTCTTGGACTCCTCGGTCCTCTCGTGCGGGTCGCCTGAGATCCCACCCCTGGTGACGGTGTAGAGGTAGACGTTGTGGCCCTCCCTCGCGGCCTTGATTAGAAGCCCGCCACAGCCAAGCTCGATGTCGTCTGGGTGAGCGCCTATGGCTAGTATATCCACACTTCAGAGAGGAGGGCGCCAGGATATATTGCTAATCGAAAAGTCTTCTGGAACAATCAAACAATCAATCAATCGCGTGGACTCGGCTGGGCCACCTCTTCTGGCGGGCCGACGGGGGGAACTCCCCCCAGCACTCGGCTGCTGCCGGGTCCCACGTTGAAGAGAAGGTCGACGACGGAAAGGTTGGGAACGAACTGCTTGGAGAAGCGCTGCGGATACTCGACGGGGGTGTATTCCTGGTACTCGAGCCTTATCCCGGCCTTCTCGAAGGCGTGCTCGTCCATGTACCCCCTCCCCCCGGCTCCTGAGACGTACGTGTCGGCGCCAACCGCCCTGCACGCATTCACGAGCCGTTCGGTTCCCTCGCCTCCTACATTCAGTTCCGACTCCTTCACCACCGGGATTCTGAGCCCAAGCCATTGCATCAGAGTCTTGACCGTCTCGAAGTCCAGGTCGAAGAGGAGAGCCCATTCCCTCTTGTAGACGCCTTCGAGGTAATCCTGGTAGAGGCGGAACCATCTCGCGTTCCTGTAGGAGTAGGTGAGCTTCTTCCAGTGCTCTTCCCTCCACGGGAGAGAGTTGTTGATCTCCACGACGGAGACGGGCATGAACCTCTCCGCCTTGTTGATAGGAACGCTCAGCCATATGGGGCCCTGGGGAGCTAGAATCTTGTTGCGGTTGGTGAAGCGCTTATCGTACTGGACATCGTCCATTATCACGAAGACGTCCGCCAGGGAGAGCTTGTGGAAGAAGCCAGGATACGGCAGGTAGTGGGGCTGGTGTATCGCGGCTTTCAAGGCCCGGTAGAGATGGTCTCCCCGATTACGACGAGGGGGTCAGATTCGTTTGTAAGAAAGATCCTTCTCCTCACTGGCTAGCAGCCTTAGGGCTCTCCTTGAGCACCGTGGATATCTCAAGGCTTCGCTTTCGTATTGTTATAGGCGTGACCTCGGCTGCGGCAGCGATGCGCAGCTGCGTGGCGCCCCCCTCTGTGTCCAAGGAGGCGAGGTAGAGGGCCGCGGCGGCGATCGAGATGGGCCTCTTTCCCGCCAGGGCGGCGCTTCCCTTCACGGCATCGAGTATCTCGAAGGCCCTTCTTTCAGTCTTCCCGGAGAGTCGCGCCTTCGATGCGATTCTTGAAATGTAAGTCACGGGATTCGGGATGTTCACTGTCTGACTGTTGCTGAGGAGATTCCTGTAGTAGTGACGGAACTTCTTCTCGTTCACGTTTGTTCTGAGCCTCAGCGCCTCCTCGCTCGGACGCGCTATCTCGAGGTCTCGGCAAGCGATGAAGACCGAGGCCGCAGCAACGGCGGTGAGCGACCTAGCCCGAAAAGTGTCGTCTGAGAAGCTCTTCTGGTAGATCTCGTACGCCCTGTGCGCGACCGCGTCGTTCACCCCTAGTAGGTCTGAGAGCCTCTCTATCTCCTGCAGGCCTCGCGCCAGCCGCCGGTTCGACGAATCCCATGAGACAATCGTGTTCAGTCGTCTGAGCTGCTTCAGCTCGTGATTGGATGCGAGCTGCTTTCCCCGAGCGTCGATATCATTTCCATCGATGAGGGTTGAGAGGTTTAGCTCTCTCTCGACGATGGACTTCATCGGGTCAAAAGGTGCCGCAGACTCCAGCCGGCTTCGAGGCTGGGGAACGTAGACGGTGAGGTCCGGCGCGCTCGGGCTGACTGTCCCGCATTTGCCGCAGACCTGCTCTCCGTTCTCCGGATCCCAGAAGAGGTCACCGAGGCACTCCGCGCAGAAATTTCGCCGCGTCTCGCTCGCGACCTGCTCTCCAACGGACACGTCCTACGTAACAGTGAAAGGGGATATAAACCGTTACGCAGGATTGTCATGGTAGATTGTTCTATACCTGGTGCGAGTGAATCAATCGCTGAAAATTAAGATGTGCGTCGCGAGGAGATTGGATTATGAGAGAGAGGTCGGGCTGTTCTTCTGGTCGTTTACTGTAATCATGTCGCTGATGTCTTCATAGACGCGCAGAAGCTGCACCCCCTTCTGTGTCAGCTTGTAAACCGCAGACCCCTCTTCGTACCGGATTAGGTCCTTCTCGATCAGAAAGCTGAGGTATTCCTTCACTTGAGCATACGATAAGTAGGCACCGTACATGATTCTGGTCTTCGTAGCACCGTTGATAGCCGCCTGGAGAATCATCGCGATGATGTCGGTCCTGCTCCGGTATTTCAAGTCAAGAAATGATTGTCTTTCGTTATATATAAGTGACATGGAACAATGTTCTATAGGGTCTCTTGTTCACATCCCACGCCTCGTTTTGGCTCTTGAATGGCCGATATCCGCGTTTAAGCGTTATTCACCGGCCGATGCCCTCCCGCGCATCATACTTCCGAGAACGAATGGCCCGGAGCACGAGCGAACCTCGTCTGCGCGAAAGGAGGAGGCCGTGATAGTCCTTGACGCCGAACGACAGCAAATGGTATACCGCAAGAAGATGGCGCTGAGATTGCAGCTT
>VBPQ01000227.1 GCA_005877185.1 Nitrososphaerota archaeon | reverse complement strand
CAGCGGTAAGAACAAGAATGAAAATCAGAATCACCACCCCCACGCCGGCCATCAAGAGGCTGCGTTTCATCCCTCAGCGCACCTGAAAAAGGGTGGTGCCCTCAGCCGCCGGCAGCTACGACGACTATGGTCCCCCGCATTGTCGTGGGGTGAAGCCGACAGAAGTAGTTGTAGGTTCCCGGAGTCTTCAAAAGGAACGGTCCACCGGTGTCGCCGGCGTTTAGGTTTCCAGTGTCGAAGACTGGACTTCCACCGCTTGTCATATTAGCGGTGGCGGTGTGGAACACGCCGACTCCACCCTGAATGTCGACGTTGAAGAAAATCACTGAATTGTTCTTGTCGATCACGAGCCTCACTGGGTTTGGAGCGTAGGCGTCCGTCGTCTTCGTCGCGGCGCCCACGGTGATATTGATTCTTATCGTCGTGATATTCCCCAGGTTGATAGGTGTGGTCGTCGTCGTTATGTTCGGGGCGATTGCGAACTGATAGTAACCGAGGACGCCGACCGAAGCGACAATCAAGACGGAAACGATAATCCCGGCGGCCGTGGAACCTACCTTGCTCAATGGATTCCTTGTAAGCCCACGAGCTAATTAGGTATTAAACAATTTCTCGGTGAAGAGAGAGTCTCTTCTCGAGGGTGTAAGGTTAAAAATGACTGATGAAGGGTCTTGTCCCCGTGGGCAACGAAGGGAGCGAGGCAGATGCGAGCCCTACATCTGCTACGAGCGAAGGAACTGAAGACGAAAGAAAGGCCCGGCAAGCCACTCAAATGCGCCCCGGCGGGCAAGTTGTCGTATTCCCCTCGAAAACAGCCGGTTCCTCTTCTTCGTACGTCCCACCGCCGCCACCGACTCCCCAGCAGATTGCAGCAGGGAGGAGGAGGTTTGTCAGATTTCTCGTGGGGGTGAGTGCGTTGCTCTCCCTCGCCCCCTATGTGCCTTGGGGTACGTTTCTCTCAGAGTCGGTTTCCGCGGGAAAGGGTTATGTCAAGCAGCAAGTTACTGTTGATAACCTGACTGAGTACGGTGCTGCCGCAGGACGGAAAGTCAACGTGAACGACCTGACAACCTTCCCCCCGAACTCACACTGGGTTATCACCTACCCCGGCTCGGGCGATCTCACACTGGACACTCAAAACAGGGATACTTTTGTGAAATATGAACTGATTCGCCTTCCGAGTGAGTTGGGAGGAGACGCCAAGGACGCGACCGCCTTCGTCGCCTTCAGCAAGGTATGCGTCCATCTCTGGTGCAGTCCGAACTACAAGCCGGACCAGCCAGATAACCCAAACGAAAATGGGTACGTGCCCAACAAGCCGAAGCACGAGCAGTACGAATGCCCGTGCCACGGGAGCATCTACAACGTGCCGGAGGGTAAGGCGGTAGACGGCCCCGCCTCTCTTCAGGCACCGCCGACGAACGCGATACCCGTGCTTACCCTCTCGGCTGACAGCAACGGGTTCCTCTCGATTGAAAAACCGGTATGGGATGTAAATCATAACGGAGTGTTGGGATATGGGAGATACGTCCAGCAGTAGTAAGAACCTAATCGAGAAGCTCTACGACTGGCTTGTCGCGGGACTCGACCGCACGGTCTTCATCGGTGTCAGATACACATTCCCTAAGAGGTTCGTGAGTCCTCTCGGCTACCTCGGAGTTCTCACTGGGATAACCTTCCTCGTCCTAGGAATCACAGGAGGCATCCTGATGATCTACTATCAGCCGACACTGGCAGGATGCGGGAACACCACCTGTGCCTTCCAGAGTGTCGAGAGGATCAACGACACGGTGCCTTTCGGTTGGCTTCTTAGGAATATCCACTACACCGCATCGAACGCGATGGTCCTCCTCGCTGTACTTCACCTCTACTACCAATACTTCAGCGGCAGATTCAAGATCAAGAACGAGGTCCTCTGGGTCACCGGGGTAATCTTTGGACTAATCACCGGGATAGAGGCATACACAGGGTACGACCTAATATTCAATCAGAGGGCTGGGCTCGCGATTGAGATTGGAGCCTCTCTTGCCAACGCCTCGCCAGTTATCGGTGCACCGTTAAGGCTCGCGACCTTCGGAGCAGGCTTCGCTGACTTCATCCTCAGGTTGTATGCTGCTCATGTCTTCATCCTCCCCATGGTCATGCTAATCCTCGTATTCATTCACTTCCCCAGGTACTTAGTCTTCGACATTCCGGTCGTCTCAGTCGTGGTGGGAGGGCTTTTCATGATCGCCGGGGTTTTTCCCGCCGAGCTTGGGATGCAGTACAACCCGGGGCAGGGTCAGCTGACTATACCCGAGTGGTATCTCACCGCACTTTACGCTCTCCTGAGGACGGAGTACGACAAGTTCGTGATGGGAGGGTTGATGCCAGCCCTCCTCGTTCTCATGGCCATCGTCGTTCCGTTCGTTGACACCTCCAAGAAGTTGAGTTGGAAGGACAGACCGTTCTTCACCGCTCTGGGGTTGACTAGCATCAGCCAGATAATCGTGACGACGGCCTGGGGCTTCTACGTCAATCCGGACACAAATCTCGCCACGCTCGCCCGGCTTTTCGTCCCTCCCGCGGAGTACTTCTCCGCGATGATTGCCATCACTGTAATCTCCTTCGTGGTTACCTACGCCTACCTTCGCTACCTGAAGGCGAAGGAGAGGGTGAGGAGGGCAGTCGCTCCGTTGAAGCCGCTCCTCAATAGGAAGTGGCTCCTGATTATCTTCATCCTCCTGCTCGGGTCGCAGGTCGCCCTGAATGGTATGGCGGTGATGGCGGTCCAGGCGGGGTTGAACGGCCTCGCACTCTTCCAGGTTGGAAGTATTCTGGTAGCCTTCGGTGTAATCGTCCACCTGTACAGGTACAGCCATAGCCTTCCGTTTTAGTTCTTGGACAGGTGAAGGTCGGCTACAACCTCGAGCCATCTGGGTCCGACCTCCCGAACCTTTCTCACCTCGACGTTTCTCAACCCCTGAACCCCATTCAACTCGTTTAGGACGGCCGACCTTGCCTCTTCAAAGTCTTCTGCGGTGAGGTGCCTGTAGTAGTGGATTACGCCGCCGTCCGCGACGAGACCGAGTGCAGTGCCAATGTACTTGTCCGCCCTGGTGGGGAGAGGCATCAAGATCCTGTCAAACTTTTGCTCGAGCCTATTCGGGAGCGTAGTAGAGTCCGCGTTTATCGTAGTCATCCTCCCTGCCACCTTGTTCATCAAATTGTTCTCGAGATGAAGGCGGTAAGCTTCCTTGTTGGACTCACAGCTGGTCACCGAAACTCTCCTCCTGCTGGCGATAGACTTTCTCCCCATCACGGACCATCATCGCGACGTTCAGCCTTTCGGTGGAGAGTCTGGGAGAGTAATAGACCCTCGCGATGTCTACCCAGAATTTGCAGCCGTTCTCCCTGTGCAGCGTCATCGTCCGCGTCTCCCCCGCGAGGTGTCTCAACTTCCTCAGACGGTACTCCCCCTGGATCCCGCCTTCCTGCTCGAAGACGCCCTTGACATTCCTCATCCGACGAAGAATCTCATCCCCCACCC
>VBPQ01000009.1 GCA_005877185.1 Nitrososphaerota archaeon | reverse complement strand
AAAGCATCGTCGCCGGGGTCGATTCGAGGGTGGAAGTACCTATGATTGACAAGAGGTCGGGACAGATAATCTCGACGACGCAGGCGTCAGTGCAGGTTATGGACCTGCAGACATTCGTGGTCTTTGAAACGCCCACTCCTCCGGAGAGCGAAGTCGGGGGACCTCTTTCTCCAGGCGCCGAAGTCGAGTATTGGTCGGTTATGGGCAAGAACAAGATAATGCGGATAAAGGGCGGAACCTGAGTCCGTTGGGTGCTCTATCTGTACATTGATCTCTTCATCGTGACCTCAGACGGCTCTTCCGAATTCCTTCATCTAGAGCAGCTATCTCAAGGTAAGCAAGATAGAAATAAGGTTTCCGAAGCTTGAATGTCCTGGCTAGAGTAACTCAAGACCAGAGGGGGACTCACCGCTCAGATGTCGTGACAGGCGCCCACACGCATGACATGAAGGCGACGTCCGAGACACTGTCGCTAACGCCAGAAGGCATACGAAGCTACAAAGAAAAGACTATGATTGCAGTGCCTTCCGGATTCAGAGAGAGAAAGACGAAATACGGTATCGAAGTCTCGTCCAGTATTTAACACGGGTCGGGGATGTTGCCATCCTCGGAGCCCGACCTGTCAACATAACAGGGTGAATGGCAACATCAGAGGGCGATTTTGGCAATATCGTGGCAACATGACACCCTCACTTTGCCAATTTGGTGGCAACATCGACTTCCGTAAAGAACAGCTGGCGCCCAAGAAGAACATGAGCCCTGGAGAGGCCGTCTTTTCTGTATCTCCCGCTACCCTATTGGGCTTCCCTCGTCCTACTACTGTACAGCCACGACCTCTCAAAGCTGTTCCATCCGTGAAGATGGGAGTGGCGCTGATCTACAGCCCGACCATCGGCTCCACGGCTGATGGCAAGATCATGGCATTCCTGCCAGTCGGTGGCGGAATCCTCTGGGGCGTGATTCCAGGTTTCATTGCCGCCTTCTCTCTTGTGGCACCTAGCGGCCCGAGCGTAACCACATCCGTTTCTGTTTCAACATCAATTGTGACTACAACAGTGGCAACGTCAGTCTCAGGCCCGTCAACTGGCATCGATCCCACAACATTCTATGCGGTGGCAGGAGTTGCAGTCATTCTCCTCATAACGACGGGTGTTCTGGCCATAAGGCGCAGAAAACCAGCCACCTAAGATTTCTCGTGAGACCGCCTCAAACCTTAAGAAAGACGCGAAGACAACTCTGTCGAGATGAAGCGCGACACGTACATCGGCATACTAGCGTTCACCGCTGGCGGCCTGTTCATAGAGCTAACGCTCGATTTCATCGGACTAGGACTGGTCGGCGTGGGTCTTTATTACATCATAACGTCAGCGATTAGGGACGCCTCGCCTAAGCCGCAAGGCGAGGGCGTTCCTACCAAGTCCTGACCGTTCAAAACTGTTAGCTCAAATAGAGCGAGCGGGGGAGGAGACCTGTGCAGGTCAGGAGAGGCGGGTTCGGGAAGGCTCTCGTCGTCGCGACCGTCTTGGTGGTCGTCCTGGCCGCGGCGACGGCTTACTCGTACTACCTTCTTCAGCAGAGCAGCTCAAGCCAGAGTGCGCAGGTTAGCCAGCTGCAACAGCTGGTCTCCAACCTGGAGAGCAGAAATACGCAGCTGCAGCAGGAACTGAATTCCGGAGTCACGCAGAACAACGCGTCCGTGTTGAGTCTCGATCCCGTCTCGATATACCGAAGCGCGAACAGAAGCATCGTCACGATACAGGGGAATCAGGTGACCACGGTCAACACCTTCTTTGGCCCGCAGCAGAGCGTTCAACCCGTTCTGGGTTCTGGTTTCGTCATACAGGACACGGGCTCGTACTACATCGTCACCAACTTTCACGTCCTGTCGGGTGATGTGAACCTTACCGTCACATTCTGGAACGGCAACTCGTACGTAGGGAAGGTCGTGGGCACGGACCCGTACAGCGACCTCGGTGTCGTCTCGGTGACCGCGCCTCCCTCCCAGCTCTTCCCGATACAGATCGCGTCCTCCTCGTCACTCAAGGTTGGACAACCCGTCGTCGCGATAGGAAACCCGTTCGGCCTCGCCGGTTCGATGACTTTTGGAATCATCAGTCAGGTCGGAAGGACAATCCAAGACCCGGTTGCCGGAAACTTCTCAATCGCGAGTGCGATTCAGTTCAGCGCTCCGATAAACCCCGGCAACTCTGGTGGAGCCCTCCTAGACAGCGAGGGGAAGGTCGTGGGTATTACAACCGCGGTCGTTAATGGGGCGCAAGGCGTTGGGTTCGCGATTCCGTCGGACACGATAGTCCGTGAGCTGCCCTCCCTCATCACCATAGGCAAGTACGATCTCCATCCCTACCTTGGAATTGGGAGTGCGGATATGAGCTACGCCCTTGCACTGAAGCAAGGTACGAACGTTACCTACGGCGCCCTGATCGAGCGGGTCGTACCAGGAGGTCCGGCGAGTCGCGCGGGCCTGAAGGCCGGAACCACTACGCTTACCCTCGATGGAGCACAATACGTTGTTGGGGGGGATATCATCGTCTCCCTTAACGGGACGAAGATAATCAATACGGATGCGCTCTCGACATACCTAGAAGGTCATGCCCTTGCGGGTCAGACTGTTCAGGTGGGCATCATACGCGACGGGAGTTTCCAGACCGTGAACGTCGGGCTGGGGACGAGGCCTCCGCCACCTTCCTCCTGACCGCTACTTCGGAATCAGTCTCGCCTTGGTTATCTCAAGATAACCGGAGTCGCCCCTCCAGTGCTTCCTAGACTCCTGTACCTCCACGCGTTTCGTGAATATGGGGCAGTCCAGGACGAGGGTTTCGCCCTCCCCTCCTTCCAGACCCGCGTGTACCCCGTACTTCGAGTGTAAATCGAGCAGCTCGTCAACCGCTTTGTTGTCGAGGAGACGCCCCAGCCATCCCTCGTTGAAGCCGAGCGCTGAGACGCTCGTCATGATGACCCGGAAGCCGTTCTTGAGCAGGTTTCTGAGGTGGGTCTCTGGGTCGATTTGCCAGAGGGGCGAGATGCTTTCCAGCGCCAGCTCGTCACAAATTCTGTCGATCCTGGACTTCTGATAGACGCTGGCAAGAGCCCCGGTGTACAGGCCTTCGATCCGGTATCTTTCTTTCGCGAGGGAGAGGGCCTTGGTCAGGTCTTGAAGCTCGATTTCTTTGACCCCCTCCGTTTCCGTCAAGACCTGTGGCAATCCCATAGCCTCAGCCTGGAGCCTTGTCGCCCAGACGTTGGGGTAATGAAACATGTACGAATCTTCCCTCAGCGGGGAGAGAGTTACCAGACACTCCAGCGAATCCCTCCTCTTGGCGAGGTAGGCTGCGTAGGTACTATCCTTGCCGCCACTGAAAAGAGCAGCTACTTTCAACCGAAACGAAGAACCAGCTAAATAGCGGACTATAAAGCGAAAGAAAGAAGGGACGTGCTCGACTCTCTCAAGGAAGGCCTGCAGAATGCAATCTCCAAGTTACTCAGGAGTAGCTCTGTCGATGAGCAGGCTGTGAAGGAGTTCGTCCGTGACCTGCAGAGGACGCTCATTCAGGCCGACGTGAATGTGAGACTGGTCCTCGACCTGACCGAGAGGGTTCAGAAGAGGGCGCTCGAAGAGAGGCCGCCCGGCGGCATCACGAGGAAGGATCAGATCGTCACGATCCTATACGAAGAACTCTCTGGGCTCCTCGGCAAGGCAGGACCGCCTCCGCTCGACAAGAACAAGCTCAACGTAATCGTGATGCTGGGCATTCAAGGTTCGGGGAAGACGACGACTAGCGGGAAGCTGGCGAGATTCCTCACGAAGCAGGGTTTCAAGGTCGGGCTCGTCGCAGCGGACACGTTCAGGCCGGGAGCGGTGACGCAGCTGAAGACGCTCGGCGCCACGGTCGGCGTCGAGGTATACAGCGATGAGAAGGAGAGAGATTCCATCAAGATAGCCAGGGAAGGAAAAAGGTATTTCCAGCAGAGTAAGAACGTGGTAATCGTCGATACCGCGGGAAGACACAAGGAGGAGAAGGGTCTCCTCGATGAGATGAAGAAGATCATCTCCGAGGTGAAGCCAGACCTGAACATCCTGGTGATCGACGGAACGATAGGGCAGCAGTGTTACAACCAAGCTCTCGCGTTTCATCAGACGGCGCCGGTAGGAGGCATCATCGTTACGAAGCTCGATGGTGCCGCGAAGGGAGGAGGTGCGCTCGCTGCGGCGGCCGCGACAGGCGCGCGGATTCTCTACCTCGGGACCGGCGAGAGGGTCGACGACCTGGAGGAGTTCTCTCCGACCCGCTTCGTCGGACGCCTCCTCGGGATGGGCGATATCAAGGGGCTCCTGGAGGCGGCACAGCAAGCCGAGATTGAAGTCGACCAGAAACGCGTCCAGAGGATGATGTCTGGAAAGCTGACGATGGATGACCTCCTCTTTCAGTTCGACCAGATGAAGAAATTCGGCTCTCTGAGGAAGATCGTTGAGCACCTGCCGGGTGTATCTGGGAACCTTAAGGGTGAGGACCTAGAAAAAGCCGAGAGCAGGGTCAAGGTCTACAAGCCCATCATTCAGTCGATGACGAGGGACGAGAAGGGAAATCCGGAGAGGCTCAACGCCTCGCGAATGAAGCGGATTGCCGCGGGCTCCGGAACGACCGAGAAGGATGTCCGTGAGCTGGTTACGAGGTACAAACAGATGAAGAACCTGATGAAGTCGGGCAAGACGCGCGAATTCAGACAGTTCATGAGAAGGATGGGCGGTGGGCAATGAGGTGATGGAGGCGATTCAGAGGTATGAGCTGTGCGAGCCCTGTTCGCTCAGACAAGGCTTCCGGGAAGCTCGCGCTTCAGACCCCAGACGCTGCTTCATCTGCAGAGGGCTCACGACAAGAGTGGACGAAATTCGGTCTGACATCCTGCGGGGACTGAAGGGCTACGAGTTTCGGACCTTCTCCGTCGGCCTCTCGCTGCCGGAGGGAATGCAGGAGAGGGAGGACCAGCTCCGTGCAGAGTACAAGCTGAAGGGTAGGGAGACGATAAAGGCCTGGCTCTCAAGGAACCTCTCCGAGAGGGTAGCCAGGGCAACGCGCAGGCGGGTCGACAAGCTGAACCCGGAGCTCGCCATCTTGGTGGACCTGGGGGCGTCCGAGGTCAGGCTGAACGCGAGACCCGTGTTCATCTACGGCAGGTACACAAAACCAGCCGGGATTGCGCAGCGGAAGACTTTCTGCGCCAGCTGTCGCGGTAGCGGATGCGCGGTTTGCGGCTATTCTGGTTATGACGAGACGAAGGCGAGCGTCGAGTCCACCATACAGAAGAGACTCGGCCCCCTGTTGGGTTCGAAGAAGATGAAGTTCACTTGGATCGGAACCGAAGACCCGGAGAGCGCCGTGGGACCCTCCGGAAGACCGTTCGTGGTCGAAGCGAAGAATCCGAGGAAGAGGAGGGTGCCGAGAGGCTTCGTCTCAAGGACGGGGATGGGTCAGATGCGCGTCAGCGGTTTGAAGTTGCTTCCGAGCAGGCCTTTGAAACTCCCGAGCTTCAAGTTCATGACCAGGGTGGCAATCGATTCCACGAGCAGGATTAGTGCCGAGGACCTAAGGAGCCTCTCCAGACTGATGAGGAACGTCGTAGTCGAATTCCGGAGGCCTGGAGAGAAGCCTGCTTACAAGAGGGTTTATCGTGTGAAGGCGAAGGCTGCCGGGAGAGGAGGGATACTGGCTGAGATCAAGCTGGACGGTGGTCTGCCAGTGAAACGGCTCGTGAATGGGGACTCTGTCTCTCCGTCGATTTCGGAAGTCTTAAAAGCCGACTTGAAATGTCGAAAATTTGACATCCTGAAGGTGGAGGTGGGCAGGTTCCAGTATGGCTAGGTCACACGGCTACAGAAGGAGGACGCGTTCTCTCCTACGGAGCAAAGGGGTGAGGGGATTGAGCAGCATTCTCAGGGAGTACTCGCTGAACGACAGGGTCGTGATTAAGATCGACCCGGCTCAGGTCAAGGGTATGCCCCATAGGAGGTTCAACGGCTTGGTCGGGGTGGTGAAGGACGTCGGCAGGCGTGCCCTCACGATTGAAGTCCCAGTCGGTGAGAAGATGAAGGTTGTGATAGCTCGAAAGGAGCACGTCTCGCCCCTAGAGGGACGATGATGGTGGCCGAACACGTAGAGAAGAAGCTTCTCAGCATCCCGGAAGCCAACCAAGCCCTACAGAAGATAAACGTGGAGAAGGCGGACCAGATCCAGAAGAGAACGCTGGACTACCTATTGAAGTTCTCGAAGGCCACGCCGGAGGAAGCGAGGAAGATGCGAAAGCAGCTCGAGAGCGATTGCGGGCTCACCCCGGAGGAGGCGGTGGAGGTAGTGAACATCATGCCGAAGACGATCGAGGAGCTGAGGACCTTCACGTCCGGGTGGAGGAAGCTGCTTTCGACCGAGACCCTCGAGAAGGTCCTGAAGATTCTCCATCCACGCAAGTGAGCGGCTCTCAAAAATCGGTCTGCGAGCCGATAATCCGGCAATTGAGGACGGGCCGGGTCAGTGAGCCCCTAGACGACGACGGAATCCGCTCTACCCATCAGAATCGCGATGGTGAAGAATTAAATAGCTTTGCGTCCCTGACACAAAGAGAGATTCGCAGAGGATAGATTATGAGCGCTCACGGGGTTTCGGAAGCTGGGTCGCTTCGACTCTTGGTCTACTGAAAAAAACGCGTGAGGGGCGAATCTCGATAGATGCTATCCGCGGAGAAGAAGTACGAGGAGTATGCATACGTATTGGACTACTCGCCGAGAGGGAAGTCCGTCGTCATAAAGGGGCGAGAGGGACCAATCGTTCAGGCGATAGGGGAGGATAGGTTGACGCTCCTCGAGCTGCTCGCCGTTGAGAATCAGAATTTCGAACCCGGAGAGAGGGTCAGGATAGGAAAAGAGGGGAGAGAGAAGATAGTCAGCGTTCTCGGCAAACTCTCCTTCGAAGAGCTGACACCCGAGTCGAAGAGCTCTCTTCTCAGCGTCGTCGAGAGGATAGTGAAATCAAACGAATCGAAGTACGTCGCATACTTCAACGAATTACAGCCTCTCACTCCGAGACTGCACGGCCTCGAGTTGATTCCGGGCATAGGGAAGACGTTCATGAAACAGATCGTCGACGGGAGGGAGAGGCAACCCTTCAAGAGCTTTGAGGAGATTCAACAGAGGGTCGGGCTGAGGGAGCCCGCCAAGCTTCTCGCCAGGCGAATAGTCGAAGAGCTCTCCGGGGGGTCGAGAATCAATCTGTTCATCAGAAAATGAAGCGGCGAAGCCTGGGTCAGCACTATCTCAGAGACGAGGGGGTTGTTAAGAGGGTCGTCGAGCTCGCCGCGATAAAGAATGGCGAGAGAGTCCTGGAGGTAGGCACGGGAAGGGGCACTCTGACCGCAGAGCTGGCCAAGGTAGCGGACAGCCTCGAAGCATACGAGATAGACCGCGAGAATTACCTCATGACCAGGAGCCTGCTCAACTCCCATCACGCGAAATTGCGTCTTGGCGACGCCTTCAAGGCGAGGCCCCGATTCGATGTCCTGGTCTCGAGCCTCCCCTACTCCGAGTCCTCCACCTTTGTCGAATGGCTGAGCGAACTCGCTTACGACAGGGCGATAGTCATCCTGCAGGAAGATTTCGCGAGGAAGATAACCGCAAATCCGGGGGAGAGGAACTACCGAGCCGTCTCGGTCATCGCACAGCTCTCAGCCGACGTCTCGCTCAAGAACCCAGTGCCGAGGCATGCGTTCGAGCCCCCGCCGCGCGTGAATTCGCGGATGGTCGTCTTCGTCAGGAAGAGGGCGTTGACGCGAAGGAAAGTGCTGCTGATCAAGCTCCTCTTTTCCCTGCGAAGGCGTAGCCTGAAGGCTGCTCTCAGCGAGCTAGGTTTCGATTCTTCAGTCGGAACGAACCTCGGTTCCAGGCGCGTCAACTCCCTCGCACCCGAAGAAGTTCATGACATAATCGGTTCCTTAGGGGCGTCCTTGGGCCGCTGAGCGATTTGCTGCGAAACCTCTCGATCACGCTCGTTGAGCCGGAGTACCCAGTCAACGTGGGATACGTGGCCCGCCTCGCGAAGAACTTTGGGGTCAGGAGGGTCTACTTCGTCAATCCCAAGGTGGACCTTTCTGCTGCCTCGATCTACGCCGCCCACGGTGCTGATGTGCTGGACCGGGCCGAAACCGTAGAGTTCGGAGAAATTCGAAGGGTTCACGACCTTCTGGTCGCAACGACCGCCATCAGGGCAAGGAGGAAGGGGAACCTGGTCAGAAGGGTGATGAGGCCGGAGCGTGCCGCCTCTTATCTTCGGTCGGCGAAGTCGTCCTCCCTGGTTCTCGGCAGGGAGGCGACGGGGTTGACGAACGACGAAATCAGGTTCTGTGACGTCGTGACCTCGGTCGACACGGGAAGTGAATACCCCACCATGAACGTCAGCCATTCGTTGGCGATCCTCCTCTACCTCGCTTCAAGGAGGGACCCCTCAAGAGTTCGCCCGCCGTCCAGGAGTGCCAGGGAGCTGTTTGCGCGCAATCTGCACGAGCTTGCTGTCTCGGCAAGATTCCAGAGGCACCGGTCGGATAGGCTGGGTGAAATCGCCAAACGAGTTGCGGTGACCTCGCAGACCGGGGAGAAGGAGATGCTCTTGATGGCCGGGATCTTCAGGAGGGCGGTACAGACGATTAAGGCGGAGAACGAATTCCGCGCTCAGACGCGTTCGAAGACGTAGACCGCCCTCCCCAGCCATCTGGTGCTCTCAAAGGCAACCCTGACAGGGTATTCGAACCTCAAGTGACCGGGCTGGAACTCCTTCAGCCCGATGCTCTCCGTCCCCTCGAGCCTAAGAAGAACCTCCGACCCGTCGGCGGTCCTTAGAGTTGGGACTACTATCACGACCCGACCACCCTTTCGCACGGCCTCAGCCATGGGATAGAGAGACTCGGAGTACACACGGCTGGCTTTGTTGACCAAATGCTTCGCTTTTTGAGAACTAGGGGTGGAGTGGAATCTGGGGAGGAGAATCGGCTCTGTCACGATTCCGTCGAATCTTCCTTCGAAATCTCTTGCGTCCCCCTTTTCTATGTCGTATGCCAAGGTTCTCCCCGACTCAGATTGCTTCTCCACCCACGCGAGATTCCGCTTTGCTTGGGCGACTCTGGTGGGATTGGAGTCGATGCCAACACAGTTCAGGGACATGAGAGCGCCCTCCGAGATTATCGTGCCTGAACCGCAGAACGGGTCGAGCAGTCTCTGGCCCGGCGAGAGGCCTGAGAGGTTGAGCAGCAGCTGGGCGAGCCTGGGCGAGAGCGAGATTTCGGAGTGGGGCGCTGGCTTCTCGACCCCCCTCTTCCTCATCGTGGCGACGTCGGGGACCCAGGCGGTCGGGCCGAGTCCGTAGCCTCCCTTGTACGGGAAGGCTATCAGGTCTAGAGCATCGCGCGAGAGGACCTGGTCCGCGAGCAGCTCGTTACCTTTCGGTCTCAAGAGCCTGATCTTCTTGAAGCCCGCCTGCCTGAAAGCGTCGAGCAGGAGCCGAACGAGGACCTCGTAGTCGGCCTCGTCCGTGTCGTAGGCGCTCAGCGCGAACCTCGATACGTCGATTTCGTTGGCGATCTGATCGACGAGCTGGCGGATGACGGCCTCGTCTCCATGAAAACGCGTTAACAGAGGTGAAAACTTGTGGATGCCTGCCAGCTTAGTCACGGACCGAAGAGAGGATGGGTCGAGTTCGACAACACAGATGCGCTCGCACGGCACCTCGACCTTCGTGACGCTCCCGAGGGTGGAGCACGCCTCCAGCACGGAGAGCCTTCCGAAGGCCAGTACCAGCGCCAGCCTCTCCGCGCCCCTCAGAGCCTCTGGAAGGGTGTATGGCAACGAAGATTTCTTCTTGGCCTTGAGCCCCTCTAAGAACATTCAGCAGGCTAGTCATAGGGCGTAGTTCGGAATTGCGCTACGAGCTACGTTTCAGCTATCGATAGGACGATTTTGGCGACCAACCTTCATTTTCACCAGACCTCAACTTCGAGTCCAGGCACTCTTGAGAAATGTTCAACATCCCTGGTGGCGAGAGGCTCCTCATTCAATAATGAAGTGGACGCGATGATCATATCGAAGTCGCCAATTGGTTTCCCCTTCATGATTTGACTATTGGCCAGCTCACCATATTTCTTTGCAACATTAACGCCGAAGTGAAGCACATCCAAGAGGGAAGCGAGACCCTGAACCTTCTCCAGTTCCCGCATCGGATCTCTTGAGCCATATGCTCCCGCGTAGAGTTCGCAGAGGCTCACTACCGTGGTCGATACTCTGCGCCGGCTAGCCACCGCTTCCCTCAGCTTCTCGATTGCTTTTTGATCCCTTCTTATCAGTGCGATGATTACAGAGGTATCTAGGCAAACCAACACGTATTACCCGAATTCAGCCTATCACGACTTTCCGCAGTGCTGCTTTCCTTGTCCTGGTCATTGCCATCTCGATGTTCTTGGCTAGCTCTTCGCTGGGTGGGAGTCGCTCGATATAGTTCAAGACATTTGTCGCACTCCCCCTACCGGACGCGAGGCGCAAGATTACGTCAGTAAAGGACTCTTTGGCTCTTTTTAGCTTCGATAATGCTCGGTACGCTTCGTCGGATATCGTGATGGTCCGATGGCCCATGCGGTAATTCGTGTATGTATGTGTATTTAATCATCTAGACAGTCCTGCCAAGGTTTGAGACTTGGCCTTGAACGCCTGAAGCTTAATTAGGGGAGTTCAAGTCGCGGACTTTCAAAGGTGATCGAACATTCATGGCGGAAACTATAGGCTGATAAAATCCCAGGCACGTACTAGCAAGATATACAGCCCTGGCACTCCTAACTCGAAGGTAGCGAGATTCATCATGGGAAAGTTTAGACCTGA
>VBPQ01000226.1 GCA_005877185.1 Nitrososphaerota archaeon | reverse complement strand
CGAGATGGAATACCAGCCGCGGGAAAGGTTCAATGCCATGATGGGGCGCAAACGGCTGATCTTCAACGACCTAGTCAACCAGCGGCGGGTCGACGTATTCCTCGACGTCTTCGAGATGTGCCACAGGTTCGACTTCGAGGAGAGGGTCGAGCTTGAAGCTCTTACCCTCCCTTTAGCGGACCTGCTCGTGACAAAGCTTCAGATCGTCCAAATCAATGACAAGGACCTCAGAGACATGACGACACTCATCGTGGACCACGACGTGGGGTCAGGGGACGGAGAGACGATAAACGGGAGCTACATAGCCAGGCTCTGTTCCAATGATTGGGGTGTGTTCAAGACGTTCACCTCGAACCTCTCGAAGCTCGAGGCTTCTCTCGACGGCTACGGGTTGTCATCGTCGGAGATAGACAGGAGCAGGGCAAGGATAAGAGGACTGGCCGACTTGATTGAAAAAGAACCGAAGAGCCTCGCTTGGAGGCTCAGGGCAAGGGTGGGAGAAAGACTCACCTGGTACGAGCTCCCGGAGGCCGACACGCCGGTCGTCGCCGGCTCCTTTGCCCGACTCAGCCCGATGCCAGAAGATACGACCTTATCTTGTCTCCCTCCAGGTCTGAAATAAAGCTTCGGAGGATTCCCTCGCCGTACTCGCTCCCCGGGTTGACGCACATCGTCCTTCCCAGCCTTACGATTCCCCGGGATTCATGAATGTGTCCATGTAACCCAATCATCGGCTGATACTTCATTATGGCAGCCCGGCAGGCCGAACTCCCGGCTGAGATCATCTCGACGTTCCCGGCTTTCACGACTATCTTGAGGTTCTTGCCAACGCGAGGCGCCTGGTCTATCGGGGTGTCTATGGGGGGAACGTGTATGTTGAAGATCGAGGACTTCATGTTCTGCACCTTGTCGGCCATCCCTGAAATCTTCAGGGCGAGGACGTCTTCATCCACTTCCCTGGGACTATTCCATGGAGTGTGGTTTGTATAGCCCAGGGTTATCATCTCGTGATCTCCGTTGATTTCGACTACCCGCCCCTCGGGGTTCACGACGTACGGGGATGAATCGAGGACGCGGTCGAGGTCGAATATGTCATCGTTTCCGGGCGAAATGAAACATTTCACAGACGTCTTCCCGAGTCTCTCCTCCGCCAGGGAAATCCACTCCCTCGTCCGTTCCACCATGAGTCGGCTGAAGAGCTCTGTAACCTTGCCAGGATTGGCCTCCAGCTCTTTGAACTCTGATGGACTCACCACGCTTGTGTACGAGCCGAAGTCAGCCGCCTTCTTCCTGAACTCCTCTACCTCATTGTTCTTCAGCACCAGGTCAGACCCTTGATACGTGCACCGAAAGCTCCCGTCTTCCTCTTCGACTATTGGGGTCATTACCTTCCCTGTGATGTCTCCTCCAAGAATCAGGATATCCGCCTTGTAGAAACTAGCTGCGTTCAGGAACTTTCTGAAACACCTGTTGGAACCGTGGACGTCGCTGATGAAGTAGATTCTCGACTTCGCCACGGTCGGCCGCCTTGCATGAATCTAATTAACATGAAGGAGTCATGAGACCCTGCCCCGGATACTATGATAGTTGGTCCGCGGCCTTGCCAAGTGCGGAAACCAACTCGTCCCATCGAAGGAGGGAATAAGTGGCTCTGCATCCGGCTCCCGCGAGACTGACGAGCACGCTCCTCGACCAAAAACTGCGGAGAGGGTCAGCCGACTTCCAACACTTCGTGCGTTTCGTCTGGCAAGAGGCCGTGTGCTTCCCTGTGAGCCTTGGTCGGCGCTTCCCTGTTTGGTGCGTCCGAGAGGCAAAACACCATACCTGCCTTCTCGTCGACCCAGTACCTGAGGAACTTGACGCCGTACTTGTTTTGCACCTTGAGATCCTACGCTGTGCCTTGGCGACGTCCTTCAGTGACCCCTTGAGATTCTTGTGTACGTCGAGATATCGGGGCATGCGTCGGAGAGGATTCCCAATCTGGTCCCAATAAGCCCGATTCGAAATCAAAAGACGTCGCTGATCCTATTGACACGGGACCTTGAGACGCTGGGGTAGGACCACAGATAAACACGCCGAATCTGAAGCGTCCTAGATTCAGTGGATGGGAGCCAACTCTCGGCTTCCTTCGGCGTGAGAAATTTCGCGAGCGAGTTCTCTTTCCAGACTACGTTTCCGAGTTCATAGTAGGTCAAGTCAAGAACTACGGCAACCACCGACCTCTGGGGGAAGAGGGAAGCGGAGGCTTCATCCCCGTTCCTTGACCGGTCCGGGCCGCAGCGAAACCACCAACAGTTACAACCTAACCACTGGGATTTGGATAGCTAACGACCGGCGAATCCGCACAGACGACACTAGGATTGCTATCGTAAAATCTCATTCCTGGAAGTGACACTGTATATGTAAAGCCTCCACAACGTCACGACGTTGAGAGTGAAGCCGTCGCGTCTGGCCTCCGAGTTTGTCCTACTGTTGCTTGTGACCGGGGTCGCGACCGCTTTGATCGCGCAATCGGCTTTGGCGCAGGCGTTCTCCGTAACAATCTCGAGCCCAGCTTCGGGAGCCGCATTCAATCGCGGCGAAACGGCAACGATTGCCGCCTCTGTAACATCGGGAGGAAACCCGGTTTCTGGTGCCTCAGTAACGGCAAACAACCCTACTGGGGGGATGATCACGCTCCCGCAGACTTCGACCGCTGGTACGTACTCTGCAGGATACCAGATTCTACCTACCGACCCCCTCGGGAGTTGGACAATCAACGTCCAAGCCGTCAGCGCAGGGCAAGTCGCGTCGGCTCACGCGACCGTTTCCATCTCGGGCTCTCTTATCGTCTCCATAGTTTCTCCCGCCTCGGGCTCCGTCTTCAACGCCGGTGAAACCGCCATTGTGAAGGCAACCGTCACCTACCAGGACACCACCCCCGTCCCAGCCTCGGCTTCGGTCAGCTTCACCAACCCGCATGGCATTACCATGTCGATGGCCGTCGACCCCAGCGATTCCTCAGGAAAGACTTGGACCGGGGCGTACACAATCGTCGCATCTGATATCCCAGCGCCTGGCTTCGCTTGGCCGATAACGGTGACCGCGAGCGTCGGAGGGAACACAGGCTCATCGGCTCGGAACGTCAATCTCTTTAACACGCTCAGTGTCAGCGTCTCGACGTTCAGCTCCTCCGCCTACACCACCCCACAGGACACCTTCGCGATCGGGCAGACAGTCTTCATCAAGGCCGCGATAACACTCCAGGATGGTACGGTGGTCTCGTCGGGAAGTGTCCCCTCTTTCACCATTACCGGCACGAGCGTGGCCACGACACCTGTAACGATGACGACCTTCTCCTCCTCTCTCAGCGCATGG
>VBPQ01000031.1 GCA_005877185.1 Nitrososphaerota archaeon | reverse complement strand
AGCCTCTTCCACAATCTGCCTGGTCGTCCAGTTCAGCAGGTGGTTGATCCTGTTCCTCCTCCTTCTTCCATACTTCGAGGCTATCTTCCCTCCGATTCTTGCATCGTTCCTCCTGAACGAGCCGACTATCTCCCTTGTTCTCTCCGCTACCTCGACAGCCTCCGAAAGGTCGTATTGGATGACCCTCTTCTCATTTCCGTATGTGAGGTTGCGTAGATTCCTGTCGAGGCCAACTGTCCCTGTACACTCGATCTCCTTCACCTCTTTGGAGACGGTCAGGCTGACCGATCTAGCGGTCAGTGTGAACGACCGCACTTTCAGCCCCGCCTCGGTGAGAACCTTCTGAGTGTGCGCGTTGGGAGGTACATCGAAATATCTCCTCTCACCCAGCGGTACCTTCAGCCTCCCATTCTCCACTTTGAAGCCGTAGCAGGATACGAGCTGAGGCCTGACCGCGTACGGGTCCTTCGTCGCGACTCCCCTCCTAATCGACTTCTTCCTCGACGCGAGTATCCCTGCGGCCCTGGATATGGCGTGGAGCTTGTAGTAGCTGACGACTCTGTACCTGCTCAACTCTTCGTAACATAGAAACGAGAGCCTCTTCAGAGTCGATGCATTATTCGCAAGTCCAATCCCCACGCAGTCGTTCGTCATCATCCTGAAGCTATCCAACAGGTCGAGAACCTCTTCGGACGGCTCGTAGTTCTGCTTGACCGACTTCAACGCTCGAATGAGGTCGGGCTTCTCAGCTGCATTTGCCGCTAGCGACGGGAGGGATCCAGTGCCACGACGGGCCCAAACAAAGGCGGGCTCGTCAGCGACGGCTGGAGCGGATTCTACGCCAGATGCACCTATTCCCTGCTTGGGTACACTTGGGTCCGATTGATGATTCGGTTGTCAACGTAACTGAGCATCAAAGGAGAGGGAAGGATGGGAAGGACGGGAACCACGAAATGAAGACTGCAAGAAAACAAAGCGCGAAAACACACCGAAGAGGTTCAGAGAATTACCTACAAACACAAAACATGGAGGCGAACGGAACGGAATTGAGTACATGAGAGGTAATGCTGGTTTTGTATTTAACCACACCGATGTATCGTTGCGGATTGACGCTTGTATCGCGCGCACGATACATTCACCCGTTTCATAATGTCCATCTCCAGATAGACGCTCCGAGAATCACTCGAGAAGAAAGGAACTGTGATTTTTGCGCCTAGAATAGGCTCGTGCTCTCTAGGTGGTCAGGAAAAAGGTTGCACCGGACCGGGAATCATCCAGGTTCAGCGCTACGTTCTTCTATCTGAACTTCAGTTACCCAACCGACCCTAGGTGGCATATCCCCCTGGTGATCGCGGGTCCAGCGGCGTCCTTCCCCTGTTTTCCGGCGCCGTATCTTCACCATCATACTCTCCACGACCAAGGTTTCGCATTCTTTCGCTCTCCTTCCAACTTGTCGACTGATGGCCAAGTTCGACGCTAGACAGCGCACTCGCCCGAGTTTTTCCCGTTATTCGGTATTCAGAGAGAGAAATATAGAATACTCCCTCAAAAACAGAGTATTTAACGCGGGTCTGAGGGTTGCCAATTGCTCGGCCGAGTTGGGAACCTTGCCACCCAAAATGGCAACATCGAGCCTCGATTTGGCAACATCGGAATCCTGAGATGGCAACCTTGGGGCTGGGCTTGCCATAAGATTGTCAAGGGAAGAGAGGCAGGAGCGAACACATCCCTATCATGGCAAATACCCCTCTCCATACATCTATTAATCAAGCGGGCTGGAACCAGAATGATTGAGACTCTACGAGTACGTCGCGAGACGACTCTTTCTGATGATATTCGTCCTTCTCGCGCTGAGCGTTCTGATCTTCTACCTCACGAGGGGCCTACTCCCGCCCACCACGGCCCTCGCGGCCTACATCACCCCGAGGATGGACGACTCTGCAAAGCTCTCCGTCGCCCGCGCCCTAGGCGTGGCGACAACTTCCTGCCCCTCCTACTCTGCCTTCGTCTCCCTGCAGGGCGGGTGCGTAGTGCCGCTCTGGGTGCAGTACGGCGGATGGCTAGAAAACGCCCTCGCAGGCAACTGGGGGCTGACCCTCCTCCCGGGCATCTCGGGGACTGACACGACTTGGCACGTCTTCTTCAGCAGGTTCCCCTACACGGCTGAGCTGGCGATTGCAGGCGCCTTCCTGACGATCATCATAGGGATCCCCCTCGGAATTGTCTCAGCCACACACAACAACAAGCTCCCTGACCACATCTCGAGGATGGTCTCCCTCGGGGGCTACTCGATTCCGCAGTTCTGGTTCGGAGCCGTGCTACAGATACTCTTTGTGCTCTACATAAGGGTCAACGGCTCCGGCCTTCTGTCGGCGAACAGCACCGTCGCAACCAGGTGCGTCATCTGCTTCTCGGGCGTTGTCCCGGCAGAGGTTGCACGGTATTCGGGCATCCCTCTTCTTGACGGGATTCTCTCCCTCAACTTCCCTTACTTCTGGGACTCGGCCGTCGCTCTTATCCTCCCGGCACTCACCCTCGCGATCACGTCGATAGGCGCAATATCAAGGATAGTCCGCTCGAGCATGATGGAGGTCCTGAGGCAGGACTACATCACACTGGCGAGGTCCAAGGGGCTGAAGGAGAATGTTGTCATCTACAGGCACGCGCTGAGAAACGCCATACTCCCGGCGGTCACGGTGTCCGGCCTTCTCGTCGCTTACCTCCTGGGAGGGGCTGTAATCGTGGAGATCGTCTTTTCCTGGCCGGGGGTGGGTAACGCTTCTCTCGCAGCCGCCGATGTTCTTGACATAAACTTTCTAGAACTCTACGTCCTCGTCACCGCCGTCATAATCGTAGTCACGAACCTGGCCGTAGACGTGATCTACGCCAAGCTCGACCCGAGGATAAGGTACTGAGGTGAAGGCGTCGGAGCCAGAGGAACTCCGGGCGGGCGCCGGGTACGGGCGGCGAGCCGACCTCAAATACGCACTTCATCTTCTACGGAGAAACCCGATTGTTCTCGCCGGCGTCACAATCTCCGTGGCCTCGGTGCTGCTCGCGCTGCTGTCTCCGCTGATAGTGAACCCAACATCCTGGAACCAGCAACCCCTCAACCTGCGACTCTGCTGGAACAACCCCCTAATCAATTGGCAGATAGCCAACGTCTTCAACTGCGGGGGGTCGGTGGCGGTCTACCCGCTCGGTACCGACTCTTATGGGCGTAGCCTGCTGCAGATGATAATACTCGCGATCCCGGTCGACCTGGAGGTCGCTTTCGAGGTCGTCGCCTCGGCCGTCGTGTTGGGGGTCTTCTTCGGTGGCCTGGCTGGGTACAAGGGTGGAATCGTCGACGAGGTCATACTCAGGGTCACCGACGTCTTTCTCGCAATCCCCGGGATCCTGCTCGCAATCGTCCTGATCGTGGTCCTGGGGAGGTCCTTGCCCACATTGACGATCGCGGTGCTCATTACCTGGTGGCCCTACTACGTCAGGCTGATGCGGTCTCAGGTCCTGAGTGAGAAGGAGAAGCCTTACGTCGAGAGGTTGCGCGCGATGGGTGCGGGAGGCATCAGGATACTCTACGGTCACATAGTCCAGAACTCGATTTATCCGGTGCTCGTGCAGGCTACCCTCGACATAGGCTCAGTGATACTCACCGTCTCCGCGCTGACGTTCATCGGACTGACGCCCAGCCCGCTGCTCCCCGAGCTCGGGAACCTGGCAAACCAGGGGATACAGTACATCTTCACGGCTCCCTGGCTCATCCTGTTTCCGGGCCTCACGATACTCATCATCTCTCTCGGTTTCAACCTTCTCGGGGACGGAATCAGGGACGTCTTCGACCCCCGCCTGAGGAGATGAAGGTATCGCGCTGGAGGTCCTGAGAATAAGCAACCCGAAGGTGTCCTTCCACGCCTGCGCGGCTGAGGTGAAGGCCCTCTACGGAGAGTGAGGTGTCCGCGGTGGTGGACAACAACGGCTACCTCCTCACGACCGAGAACCTCTTCAAGTGGTTCCCGTCGAGGAGAGGAATCCTGAGCCGGACCGTCGCATATGTGAAGGCGGTCGACGGCGTTTCAATCGGCATCAGGAGGGGCGAGACCTTCGGGCTGGTCGGGGAGTCAGGCTGCGGTAAGACGACTCTCGGGAGGACGCTGATGAGACTCACCGAACCCTCCAAGGGAAGCGTCACCTTCGAAGGCACCGTAATATCGGCGCTGAAGGGGAGCCGTCTCAAGCCCTTCCGGAGGAAGATGCAGGTGGTCTTCCAGGATCCCTACGCCTCTCTCGACCCCAGACAGAGCATCGGGTCAGCGCTGCTCGAGCCGATGAAGATACACCGCATAGCGTCCTCAAAGCGCGAGGCAAAGAAGATGGCCGGGGAGCTGGTAGAGAAGGTGGGTCTCAACCCGGACCACCTCGCCAGGTTTCCTCACGAGTTCTCCGGGGGTCAGAGACAGAGGATCGCCATAGCGATCGCCCTCGCGGTGAAGCCGACGTTCATCGTACTCGACGAACCGACCTCCGCGCTCGATGTTTCCGTCCAGGCGCAGATACTCGGGCTGCTTAGGAGCCTGCAGCGGGAGCTAGGTCTCACGTACATGTTCATCTCACACAACCTCGCGGTAATCAGGCAGATGTGCGACAGGACCGCGGTGATGTACCTGGGTAGGATCGTCGAATTCGCCGATACCAAGAAGCTCTTCGAAAATCCCAAGCACCCCTATACCAAGGCCCTGCTTTCGTCGGTCCCAGTCCCAGACCCATCGAAGAGGAGGGAGTTGGGGGTGCTGCAGGGGAACGTCCCCAGCCCCATCGCTATACCCAGCGGCTGCCGCTTCAGGACGAGATGCCCCTACGCTACCGAGAAGTGCCTGAACCTACCTCCTCCGCTGGTCGAGGTCGAGAGGGGGCATTTCATCGAGTGCCACTATGACATCGACTTTGCGGCGGCCTCTAAAGTCGAGGTACAACCCCGGGCTACATGACGGCACATGTACATGAAGGAGAACCAACATCGAGGTGACCAGGGACCAAACGGCCCGCGACCCTCCTAGTTCCATCCCATGGCATGAAGCGGTTGCCCGGGACTCGCCAAATCGTGCAATTCTCGCACCTTCTTGGAGATCCCATAATCAAATAGGCATCAAATCTAGCCTCACGAGCACAACGGAGGGTCCCCGACGCCCTTGACGACCCGTCTGAGGCAGAGTACCAAGCGGTGGCAGGGGTCGTTGCTTGAGAAAGCAAGTCTTCGCCGTCCCGTCTTTATATAGTAGGACACACCCATACTATAGGAGACCCAATTATAGGGTGTGTGATATAGAATACCACAAGAAACCAATTTTTCGAGGCTGTGGAAACTCGATAGGACACTCGACAAGTGTCCTAGGTGTGGCCGGAGTCCGATGGTGGTGGACAGCTCAGGGGGAGAGCTTTACTGCACTGGTTGCGGCTTCGTAATTAGAGAAAAGATAGTCGACACGGGCCCGGAGACGAGGTCTTTCTCCAGTGAGGAAGGAGAAAACAGGAGCAGGACGGGCGCCCCAACCTCCGTGACGATGCACGACATGGGGCTTGCCACTGTGATAGGGACGGACAACAGGGACTCATCAGGAAAAGCTCTGTCAAGCTCGATGAGGTCCACCGTCGAGCGGCTGAGGACCTGGGACAGAAGGAGTCAGGCTCACGAGTCGGCCGACAGGAATCTCAGGCAGGCGTTAAATGAGCTCCGCAGGTACTCCGACAAGCTTACGGTTTCTGAAGCGGTTACGGAGAGGGCCGCATACATCTACAGGAAGTGCCTCGAGAGGGGCCTGGTCAGGGGAAGGTCGATTACCGCGATGATGGCAGGGTCGCTCTACGCTGCCTGCAGGGACATGGAGGTCCCAAGGACTTTGAAAGACGTGGCAGCAGTCAGCAACGTCAAGAGAAAGGACCTGGCAAGGTCGTACAGGCTTCTGCTGAAGGAGCTGGACATCAAGATGCCGGTCGCCGAGCCATCGAGGTGCGTATCCAGAATAGCGTCTAGGGCGGGGATGACGGAGAGGACGCAGCGAAGAGCGCGCGAAATCCTGTTCAAGGCATCACAGCTCAGGATATCGGCTGGGAAGGACCCGATGGGACTCGCCGCTTCGGCCTTGTATGTAGCCTGCACCCTAGAAGGCGAAGACATTACACAGAAGGATGTCGCCGAGGCCGCTGGAGTGACCGAAGTCACAATCAGAAACAGGTACAAGAGTCTCCGCTCCTTCCTCGGCATCTGACCATTCATGCGCTCAACGGGTCTGTTGTTGTTGTTGTACTCGGGTGGGGCCTGCGGCAACGGAAACATTCATATGTGAACCCGAAAAGCGTGAGAGGAGTCGAGACGCATTGAGCTTTAGACGAGGGGGAGACGACCGTGGTAGTAGCTTCGGGTTTGGGAAGAAGCCCGTGGAGGTAGGCAAGGAGTACGACGTTACTATTTCCGAAGTGAGCCAGAGGGGCGACGGAATAGCCAGAATTCAGGGTTTCGTGATCTTCGTCACGGGAGCCAAGGCCGGAGAACGCTTGAAGATCAAGGTTACCGATGTCGGTAACAGGTTCGCGAAGGCACAGGTAGTTTCTAAAGGTCCAGAAGGCCAGTAGACCTAAAGCTGAGCCGACTGATCCGCATCAAGATTAGCCGTGGAGTTAATGAGTTACCGCTCCGGCACAAGAGGGGAACATCTTACTTCAAAGGGCTATCTCGAATACCTCGACCAAAGACTAGGTTTTCCTAGAGGAACCCTCTACGGTCTCTGCCTAGCAGCCATAAAGTCGAAGACCAAGACCAGACCGGGGGTCAAAGTGACATATCGAGGAGAGACCGAACGCCAGGTACGCATGACCCACCGATTCATTCAGGTGCGCAAAGGCATATTCCTCATAGAATTCAAGGTAATGAAGGCGGGAAAGCAGACGGACCAAGTGGTCCAGGTTCATCTGGAAGTATAGCTGCTCGCCAGTCTCCTAACCCAAGTCCGGCTCTCCATCCATTCTTTTATACTCAGGAACTGAAGGCCGAAGTCATGTCTGACGAGGAGTTCAGGGAATCAGGTGGCAGGAACACGGTATTTATCGGAAGACAGAAGCCCGTGATGAGTTACGTCCTCACCACCTTGACCTGTCTCAACAACTCTCCCGACGTCATTCTGAAGGCTCGGGGCGCAGCGATTAGTCTAGCCGTCGACGTAGCACAGATAACAATTCACAGGTTCGCTCCGGGCCTTAGAGTCGCTGACATCAAGCTCGGCACGGAGCAATTGCAATCGGAGGAAGGTGGCACCAGAAACGTTTCGTCAATCGAAATCAGGTTGACTTACCCCCCTGAAGGGCAAGGAGAAGCGGCCAAGCCCTAGCCAACCGCATACAGCCTCACAGGTTGTCACATAACCTCGTCATTTCTCCTTGAGCAGTATGTCGTTGCCGTCCACCCTGACCTCGTAGCTCGGCTCCGGTCTTGATGCGGGTCCACCCACCACGGCGCCTGTTCGGACGTCGAACCTGGACCCGTGCCACGGGCAGGTGATCACAAACCCGCTGAGCCTTCCCCTCGAGAGTGGCCCTCCCACGTGGGTGCAGGCTTCACCCACGGCGAAGAAGTTGCCTCCCACGTTAGCGACCACCACTCTTTTCCCACCAAGCTGCGCCAGCTTCAGCGTCCCTTCCGGCACCTCAGACTTGACCAGAACTTTCGTGAAGCCCTCGGGCAACTAGTCTCCTCCGATGGTCCCGCATCCGCACCATCCGCGTTCGTCAATCCTGGTGTTGCAGATTGGGCAGACTTGATCTTCGTAATAGATGACTTGCTCTGCCCTCTTGCCGAAGAGCCTGACGTGGTAGTCAACCACGTCCTTCTCCTCGAGAGCAACCATGAGTACGGTTGGGCTGCCTTCCTCGATAAAAGACTTCTTGATTACACCGCGAGGTCTCCGATACTGGGTCAGAGAGTACTCGGCCACAGTAAGTTCCCGCGCCAACACGAGCAGGATCGTCGCCGAGTCAAGAAGAAGGGCTGCGCTCGCCTGGAGGATAGTCTTCGCGTTTCAAACCGCTGTAATCCCACGCGATCTGCCTGAGGCTCGAGGCGGAACCACTCCTTGGAATCGAAACAGTGCGGCTCCATACCCCATCAAACCTCGCGCCACCTGGCCTTCTTGACCGCGATCAACGCGAGGGTTAGTGTGATCGCTATGAGGATCACCCATGCGAAGATCAACTCGACAGTCGAAAGTTGCAGAAACCCGGTCGTAGACTGGGCGATTTCAGCCGCGTAGGTCGTCGGCGAGAGGTAGGCCAAGTACCTGTAGGGGAGAGGGATGTAGGTGATGGGATAGTACACAGGAGGGAGCGTCGTGAACAGTGTCGAGATGAGACCCGAGAAGGCGAAGCTCTGCACTATGTCGCTCGAGAATGTCGAGAGGGTGAATCCGATCGTGACGGAGACGGTGAACATGAGTAGCATGACGCCGAGCAGCTCGACGGCCTGCGTAAGATTGGGGTGAACGAATATTGCTGTCAAGCCGACCAGGGTGAGCAGGGCAGGGAGGGAGTAGACTATCTCTGAAATCGCCATCCCGAGCACGTACACGCCTGGCGTGGTAGGAGTGCTGACAACCATGTCCTGCAGCTTGAGGTCGTTCTTCAGGTGGGAGAGGTCCCCCTGAAGCGCCATCCCGTTCGAGAACATGCTCATGATGAAAGCTCCCTCGATGGCCTGCCCGACGAGCCCGCCTCTGCTGACGAAATTCACTATCAGCAGAAACGATAGTGGCGCCAGTGCCGTGTTGAAGAGGACCTCCGGATAATTCTTCATCGCGTAGATGGAGTTGACCAGCACAGCCGCGAGTATCTGCCTGCTCCATCGGTTCTTCACTGCTTTGGCGCTCCCGTACTACCGACAAGATGGAAGAACACGTCATCCAGCGAAATGCGGTTTACCGAGAACCTTACACCCCTCTCGAGGAGCTCTCTCGATATCCTGAAAGCCTCTTCCTCGCTGGTCAAGACCTGAATCTCTCCGTCCCTTCCCGTTGTCACGGTACCCTCAGCGACGGGCGGACGCTCGGGAGAAGACGGCAACCG
>VBPQ01000030.1 GCA_005877185.1 Nitrososphaerota archaeon | reverse complement strand
GCTCGTACAGCCGCCCGTAGAAGTCGAGATTATCATACGCGTTCAGCTCGTCGTAGAGACCCACGTTTTCGGGCAGCAGTCCTACGGTCTTTCGATCTTCATCGTGTCCGCGTCGTTCCCGATTTCATAGATCCCCAATCCTTCCTTCTCCGCTCGTCTTTGATATCAGGCAGCAAGCATCCTCACCGTGGTGGTCTTCTCCGCTCCGTTAGACCCGAGGAAGCCGAAGACCTCCCCTTCTTCAACACGGAACGTTACTGCATCGACTGCGGTCAGGTCGCCGAACTTCCTGGTGAGGTTCTCTACCTCAATCAAGCCGCGTCACTGTCACCAGGATCATACCGGCGCATTTGATCCTTCAACCCCGAGTCTCTAAGATGATCAAATCCCTCGCGAATATCCCGAAAAAATCGAAAGAGCTAGAGGTCGGTTACGGGACGGAGAGGAAGCTATGATCCCTCTTCAATCTTCTTCAGGATTCTGCTCCTCCTGTTCTTTCTCGGCGGTAATCACGCCGGTGGACAGGTCTACGTGCAGCGAACGTCTCTTTAGTATCATCTCGGCGATGATCTCTCTATCTGAATCCTTGACGACCAGTTCCAGCTTTGCTGATGCCTCCGTTGTAAGTCGCGGCTGGACCTCGTCGGTGTAGGCCTTCTCGCCGTGCTGCGTCGCATCTAATCCCTCTTCTTCTTCCTTTGCGGACACTCTGAGACCAATTGTCTTCTTGATTGCCAAGAGGATTAGGCTTGTCGCGAGGAACGAGTAGACCCAAACCGCCCCTATGTCTATCAGCTGTATCCCCAGCTGTGCAGGATTCCCGTAGAGCAACCCGTTAGCCGCGCCGGGGTTTACAAGGACTGTGGCAAACACCCCTGTGCCGAACGAGCCCACCGTACCCCCGACACCGTGCACGGCCCACACGTCCAGCGAGTCATCGACCCGTGTCCTTCCTCTGTATTGCGCGGCCAGGAAACACAGCACTCCGGCAGCCGCGCCTATAACCAAAGCTCCGCCGACGTTGACAAACCCTGATGCGGGGGTAATAGCAACCAAGCCCGCGACCGCACCGCTGGCCGCGCCTACGATACTCGGTTTGCCAGTAAAGATCCAACTCATTCCCATCCAGCTCAGCGCGGCTATCGCCGTAGCGGTGTTGGTCACGACGAAAGCGCTGGCGGCCAGGGTGCCTGCGATGACCGCGCTCCCGGCGTTGAACCCGAACCAGCCGAACCAGAGAAACGCCGCTCCGAGGACGATGTAGGTAGCGTCGTGCGCCCCGACGTGAGTCTTCTTGTAGCCCAAGCGCGGCCCGATGACGAATGCCGCGGCCAGAGCGGCTATGCCCGAATTGATGTGAATCACGCTTCCTCCGGCGAAGTCAAGAGCGCCCAAGTTGTGCAACCAGCCTCCGCCACCTACGGCACCCCAGACCCAGTGGGCGATGGGGTCATAGACGAAAGTAGCCCAGGCCAAGGTGAAAACGATAAACGAGCTGAACTTCAGTCGACCGACGAACGACCCTGTTATCAGTGCCGGCGTGATGATCGCGAACATCGCCTGGAATATCATGTACGCCAGGTGCGGCACCGTAGCCCCGTAGACAGGGTTGGGTGCGTACCCCACCCCGCTGAGACCAGCCCAGTCCAAGGTGCCAATCAGCCCATGCCCGCCCCAATCTGGCCCGAAGGCCAGGCTGTAGCCGTAGAGTACCCACTGTACGCTTATCAGGCAGAGCACCACGAAGCTCTGACCGATTGTGGCCAGAGCGTTCTTCTTTCCCACGAAGCCGCCGTAAAAGAATCCAAGGGCCGGCGTCATGATCAGTACAAGGGCAGCCGAGGTCAGAAACCAGGCGGTATCGCCGCAGGACACTGAGGGATCGCCGCAACCAACCGCCAGTAGGAGGGAGGAAGGTTCAATCATGTCCTGAGCCCTCGTTTGCTAGCGGACCCGTAGTCAACGAATTGAATTGCCTCTTCACCCTAGTTGCATCAGGCTGAAGCAATCGAAAATGAATGGTTTCTCTGAAGTATTTAAGCTGCCAGAAAGAGTCCCGCCTCTAGAAGACTTCTATACTTAGACTCGCATCCGCGTTCGCAAATTGAAAACCGCCCGGGTCGTCGCCACCACAGTAGCCATCCTCATCGTTGTCGGGGTCATAGGCTACTTCTTCGTTATGACGAGTGGCAGCAGTCTTAGCACCTCCTCTAGTCACTCGACTGCTGGGAGACCGATAAGGCACGTGATAATCGTCCTTATGGAGAATGAGGCGTACGACCAGGTCGTAGGTAGTTCTTCGGCTCCCTACGAAAACCTCCTCATCTCGCGCTACGCGCTGGCGGCGAATTACAACGCGGTTTCTCACCCTTCGCTTCCGAACTACATCGGCTTGGTAGCGGGTGACACCTTCGGGGTCACGAACGACTGTCAGCCGAGTCAGTGCAGCCTTGCAGATTCAACCATTGCGAATCTCTTGGATTCGCACGGGCTCTCATGGAAGGAGTATGCCGAGTCGATGCCCGTCAACTGTTCCCAGAGCATCAGCCAAGACGGCTTGTACGCTCCTAGACACAACCCCTTCGTCTATTTCAGTTCAGTGACGAACAACACTGGCTCTGGGGTCACGTCGCAGTACTGCAAAACACATGTCGTCCCTTTCACGCAATTCTGGAACGACCTCCAGTCGTCCAGCCTGCAGAACTTTGCCTTCATCACGCCGAACATCTGTCACGATGGACATGACTGCGGTCTCTCGACAGGCGACTCCTGGCTCTCGACGGTTATCCCACGAATAATTAACTCGGACGCATTCTCATCCACCGCGCTGTTTGTGGTCTACGACGAAGGGAGTGGGTCCGGGGCCGATTCGCCCAGCCATGTGCTCTGCATCTTAGTCTCACCCTTCGCCAAGCCTGGATACAGCTCCAACGCACAGTATTCGCACTATTCTCTTCTCGCTACCGTCGAGACGATATTCAGCCTCGGAAATCTGGGACGCAATGATTCCAGGGCTACTACGATGTCGGACCTCTTCACCATCAACCTCTCTTAGGGCGAAACGCTGTTGGAAATGATTCAACGAATTATTTGCCGAGTCCCCTGTTAGGCCCATGGTAGGGTCATGAATTTGTTCCGAGCTTCCAGCGGGTGGCATTATTCGTCATGCTCTTCTCGCTCCAGCCGAACGCGACGTGCGGATGCACTCCGAAGACGGGGTCTCCGAGGGCCGCCACGTCACCCCAATGATACCTCGCGTTGTACGAGTCAGCAAATTTTCTGAGAAGTGCGGCATCCTCAACTTTATGGGCTGTTCCTTCGACTATGACAGCCTCATCGGCTCGCTCGGTGCAGACAACGCACCGTGGTCTTGTCCCCAAGTTACGTGACTTGCGAGAACGCCGGTCCGTGCTAAAGTAGAAGACGTCGTCCATCCAGGTTCCCCAAACTGGCATGCAGTGGAGCGCTCCATCCGGCCGGGTGGACGTCAGCCAATAGCTATGCGCCTTCGTGAGCCTATCGCGAGCCCATTGCCATGGGAGCAACCCGTCTCCACCCGTGGATGATGAGATCCCATAACCGGGCATGCGCGGGTGGCTCGCCTTCGGCTCGCTGGGCATGTTCCGATTACTCTCCAGTCAAGGGCGATTATTTGGCTGTTCTCTCATGTCGGCACGGGGCCCAGCGAGCTTCGCCGTATCGGTTCAAATCTTATCAGAGTCGTATTATCTCCTCTACCTTTCTCATCTTGAAAGACTCGTCTTCATCGCTCTCGAAGTACGGATAAAGACACGGGAGGTCGACTCCCGCAGCTCTGAACCTACTGACGTGGCCGGCCAGCTCCCCTTTCGAGGGGTTGGCGAGGGATATCTTCAGCAGCCCTTCGCTAAGATTGATTCCTCTGTTTGATGCCAAGGCGGAACTCGCACTGGTTATCTCGTCCGCGACTCCCGCGACCTCAAACATCTCGTGGTAGCTCGGATGCTGGTTGTACGTTGCAAATTCCTTGATTAACATCCTCTTCGCGGTCTCTTCCACTCTCGAATAAAATAGCTTCAGATAGCACGAAACTATCGGGAGTCTGCCTGTACGTTTACGGATGGATTCGATCAAGGCGTGGGCATACTCTGGCGGGCAGAAGTTGAGGAGAATGCCATCGGAATGGCCGACGACCGCCTTAGCTATTCCCCTCCTCAGCGTGGCGATGAAGGTCTCTGGCATCCTCAGGTGGTCCGAGCCTCGAGCGAACTTCCCGAAACTGTTCCTAGTTGCGCGGAGACGGTCTAACATGGACTGAATAACCTGTTTAGGGTCGCTCCCGGGCCTGCCTGTCCCGATTCCAAGGACGAAGCGGTTGTCGGAGATCTCCTGGAGGGTTAGGAGGCGCATTGCGAGAACGTCCGGGTCATATTCAAGAATACGGATTACCCCGCTTCCTATGCGAAGCCTTTTCGATACTGCAAGACAGGCGGAGCTGATGTCAAGGGATTGGAAGCCGCCTCGACTGCTTTCAGGGATGAACATGTGTGAAAGCAACTGAACGTCTTCCAACGTCTTCGCGAGCTTGACAGTCGTCTTCGGCCGGACAGTGGTCGACCGGAGTGCGATAGCGATTTCCTTAGCTGGCGTGAAACAGGGTCACCAGACTACCGTTTTCTTCCGTCGTCCAGCCCATAAAAAGGAATCGTGCAGTCTGAAACGGACCCCCGTGGAGTCGAACTGAAAATGGGGCACGCCCGGCACCTTTTCGGATTCAAGCTGCGGGTCGTCTCATCTCTTGAATACAAATGAGTTCTGGGAGAGGGGCGTTCATGCGCGGCCTGAGGACTTGTGTTCGATCTTGAAAGGGACTTGACCCTAAGACCCGGGCCGTCAGGGCCTAAGGCTTCTAACTTTCGTTGGAGGCACCCTGAAGATCGAGCGGTACGATTTCTTTGATTCTGGCTAGCACGAAATAAACGACATGCTCGATGTGAGAATCGTTAGTTAGCGAAGCCGTTCATCAGCCGACTAACGTGAGATCGAAAGATAGACTGATGATTCATAAAACTTATCCCCTTCTTGGCACTTTGTTGCTCGACTTTGAGAGAGACGACAGGTCGAGGCTCATCTGGAGCCACTCCTGGAGTTGCCAACGTTCAGTCCCCGGCCGAAGTGGAATCAGGAGGAAGACCTCTGTCAGTGGAGGAGATTGCGAGAGTAAGGCTGATGGGGACGATGCAGAGAAAACTCGCGTTACTCGTAGGATTCATCAATGCCGGCTCATCGCTGGCCATAATGTTCTCTGCTGGAGGCGTTGTGGAGGTCGTCTACGCCGAGGTCATCATACTCAGTCTCCTTGGGCTCGTCCTGGGCGCCGGTTCGAGAAGCGTCCGGTCCCTGGCCGTGGACGTCATAAAGGGCGGGACCGTTCTCGAAGCCACAGCCGTCGCGCAACGTCCGCAGGGAGGAACCCTCGCGACATTCATCATGGGCGGGCTCCCTCTGTCACCCAGCGGTTTCGGGAGCGCGCGGAAGCTGAAGGGGCTCTTCGGGATGGAGAACACACCGGTCAATATCACATATGCGGAACCCGCTGGGCGGTCGGCCAGTCCGAAGAGGCTCTTGATTCTTGGAGCGAACGGTGCCCAGATCCCCAGGCCGCTCTTATGCTCGTGGGGAGGACGGTAGAGTGGCCCTCGGCCCGCGAGTCGTTCTATTTCTCTTTGCCCTGCTCCTGCTGTCGCTCGCGGCCAGCAGGTCCACGCAAGCCGCGGTGGATGTTACATTCGACAACAGCAACCCCAACGCAAACCCAGACGGCTCCTTCCCAGCCGGGGCGCAGGTCTACGTTCGTGCCGTCGAGAACCCGACTGACTGCTCAAGTGTGACGATAGACTGGGACGACGGAACGACGGATACAGGAAGTTCGACTACCGGCGTCTTTCACTTCGCTCATGCTTACTCCGACGCAGGCTCCTACTACGTCGCCGCCTCGGAACAATGCGGCCGGAGCGAGGTTGGTTACACACTCACCGTCGAGGTGACAGGAGCCTCATTCAGTCTCGACGATCTCCTCTCGAGAGAAACCTTCGCGCCTGCTGCCGCAGGGGTTGTGTTCGGGCTGATTACCATGGCACTCGCGGTGGGGCCAATGAGTGGCCTAAAGAGGACCCAGGGAGCGGTCGGTCGGCCCCCCGAATGGCGCGTAGGCCGCCTGGGCCGTCGCAAGACAACCCAAAGTCAGTACAGGGCTGAGGTTGCCGCCCCGCCTGGGAGGCAGGGCGAGGACATGCCAGCGATGGGCGAAGACATCCCCCCGCCGATTCAGGGCGGAATCGGATATTCTGTGGACACCGGGAGGGTGATCGGCCCTCCACCACCTCCCCCCGTCGGGACACCCATAACCGGCCCCGGGGCTAGCGTCCAGCCTGTCTCGCTATCGCTCATGCCGTTTCTCAACGCGGCGTGGACTTCGGACGGTGTGACGCTCTCTTGGGGTACGCCAGACTACGACCCGAATCAATTCACGCTTCTACAATACGACGTCAATCGTTTCGTCTACGGACCCAACAGCACGGCACCTCATGCGATCTTCGTTGGCTCATCACCAGCCGGCAGCAACAACTCTGCCTGGTGGGTTCCGCGGCAGACGTTCCGATTCTCCACGGGTGGGGACGTAGCGGGCTACGGTGTGGAGCCCGTCTTCCGGAACCTCCAGACGGGGGGAGTGTTCCATGGTCCCGGGCTCTTCGTCAAGTTCGGATCAACCACGGGGATTCCCGGCCTGCCCTTCTGACGGCTGGGTCGGCGGGAGCGTTCTCGTCCTCGTCCGAAACCGTCACCGCACTGACGGAACCGGCAAGTCTTCGGATGGTTCAAGGGGTGCCTTCCCCCGGGGAAGAGGACTAGGCAAACCAGAACTGCCTTCGCTCCAACCTGCGGACAGAACCACGCTCAAGGGTTAGACTCTGCATCATCTGCCGGTATCAATACCAGCAGATTTATTCAGAAACCAGATGAACTAGAAGTGTGCAGAAAATAATCGATGCCCACGTCCACCTCTCCGAAAGCCACAATGATGCCCTGCGAGGGTACGCAAAGGAGAACGGCCTGAGATACACCCTGGACGAACTCCTCGGCACGATGCGGAAGCATCATGTCGAGCACGGCCTGCTGCTCAGCCCGCCCATGGATGATGGGACCCCCCTCCCCAATGAAGAGATCATCGAACTCTCCCGCAGGAGCAGGGGACGGCTTTCGCCTGTGGTCACCCTCGAACCAAGCAGGAAAGAGGTGGCGGCGGCGGTGGAACTCGCGGAGGAGAACGGCAGAGAGGTGAAGGCCTTCAAGGTCAGGCTGGGATACGTGAACGCCTCGGCAGAGAGCCCCGTGTTCGAGGAGGCCTACGACTTCGCCGAAGCAAAGGGGCTTCCAGTTCTCTTCCATACGGGTGACACAGCAATGAGCGATGGCGACCTGACGCGCTCGCACCCGCTGACCCTGGACCGACTTGCGAACAAGCGGGAGGACCTTACCATCGTTCTCTGCCACTTCGGCAATCCGTGGTTTGAGGATGTGGCCGAGCTGATCTACAAGCACCCGAACGTCTACGCGGACATCTCTGGGCTAACTACGGGAGGGGGAGCCTACTCACGAAGGTTTGCAGAGTGGCTCGCCAAGAAGATCAGCGAAGCCGTCTACTTCGCCGGCGGAGCCGAGAAGATCATCTTCGGGACCGACTACCCCGTCACGAAGATCTCGGACGCCCTGAACCTGGTGAGGCTCATGGAAGTGGAGGAGGTGGACAAGCGGAGGATTCTGTGGGGCAACGCCAAGCGGGTGTTCGGCTTCTGACAGTCGTAGACGGGATCGAAATCGTGGACGTTCCTCTGGATAAGAGGTCGACCCTGGAGCGCATCCTCGAGGAGAGCTTCGAGGGGTGGTACCTGCGACATTCGAAGAGGATCCTCCGGGAGGTGGAGACAGTCAGGGCTGCCCGGTATTCGGGCGAACCCATAGGACTCGTCATGCTGAAGACGCTTGAGGAAGGCGTTGGCTATGTCTACTATGTGGCGGTGGCAAAGGCTCACAGGGCAAAGGGAGTCGCGAGCTTGCTGCTGAAGGACGCGCTCCGCCTCTTCAAGGCAGTAGGCGCGGTGGAGGCGTTCGCCAGCGTAGAAAAGGACAATCTGCCATCCGAGAGGCTGTTCGCGGCCGAGGGGTTCGTCCGAACAAATTTGGTTGAAGTCTCTCGAAGACACGGCACACTTCGCGCCCTGAACATGTACAGGTTGATGGTGGTGGTCCCCGGAGAAGTCTTGCTGCACAGGGCAATCGACTAAGGCTGCCTTCGCCCATCATTGCGGTGCGTTTGGACTCGGACCAAGTAGTCGAGATACATGTTCCTCGAAGTCCTTATCATACATCCCGGTGGTCGAGGAGTGCAGCCTGGCGAAGTGTGGGTGCCTGCAGAGGGCCTTCAGCCAGCTGTTCCACTGCTCCCAGGATTCGTTGTCGATCCACCCTTTCTTGTAAAGCTCATAGGCCTCCTCTATGATGCCGTAGGAGACCAGCAGACGGCGGATGCTGGCAAGATCCTTCGCATCAAGCTCCATGTTGGGGGAGAGGAGCCTCGCAAGCAGAAGGTCATCGTTGCTGCTGCTGGTCATCATCAGGTCGTTGTATCTCCCGAGCAGGTTCTGGTAGGACGACTCCCTGATCGCTCTTTCCTGGCTTCTGAACTGGAAGATGAAGACCAACAGTGTGAGGGTTATCACTACGGTCTGCACCATCGTTGCCAGCAGCGTCAGAGTGGTGGCATCGACCAACTAGATGGCATAAAACATCACGGGAATATCACCCTTTCTGAGCTAGCGGCGGAAAGAGGTGTGGGTGGGAACTACTTCGCTATGCCTTAGACTCGATTCGATTAATAATCCAAGGGCTGGAAGAGGCTCGAATGGAAAAGGATTCGAATCCCATGGAGAATGCTGGCTCTGAAACTGATTGAAACGCAAGGAATGAACTCGTGAAAGGCATTTAAGCTCTGAAGACGAATGGAATTCCATGAAACCTGCACAGAAGGGAACGCAGGAGTCTGCCAAGAGCACCACCGCGATCAGCAAGAAGTTCAAGGGATTCACCGACGACGAAAGAGGCGCGATGAAGGAGCGCATCCAAGAGCTGAAGGCTGACAAAGCGGACGGGGAAAGCGCTGTGCTCGCGAAGATCGCCGAGATGCCGGAACCGGATCGCACGATGGCCAGGCGGCTACATGCTATCGTCAAAGCCAGCGCGCCAGCTCTCTCGCCGAGACTCTGGTACGGGATGCCCGCGTATGCCAAGGACGACAAGGTCGTCTGCCACTTCCAACCAGCGAATAAGTTCAAGACGAGGTACGCGACGCTCGGCTTCAGCGACAAGGCGAACCTCGACGAAGGCTCCATGTGGCCGGCCGCCTTCGCGCTGAAGGGGTTGACTGCCGCCGAAGAGGCAAGGATCGCCGCGCTCGTGAAGAAAGCGGTGAGCTAAGGACCGAGCTCGCCACTAGGCCCCGCCCTAAGCAGGATCGTCGGTCGGGACGAGGCGTTCCCGCGTGACGAGAACTCGCACCATCGTGCGCCGACGAGTCCCAGCCGCTCGACCCTCCGGAGATGATCACGGACGAAATGTAGCGAGGAACCGAGCTCGCGAGCGAGTCCCCGAAGTATCCCTCACCTATCAGCCACTCCCGATACCTGAAGAGCCTTCTAATCCACGGCCCCTTGGTCCTCTCGCTGTTCAGCTTGTATAGCATCTTCACCACGCAGGGCATCCCTTCATAGTCTCCTGCTGGAATCATAACGGAATGAAGTGGATGGGCCCGAAAGGGATTCGATCGTGCTCGCGGGCGTGAGATTTCTTACCTACTCTTTGTCGATGAACTCTGCAGGGTTCGGAGGCTGCGGCGACAGGACCTTTCTCTTCCTGATTTATGCGACCAGAGGGTAAAAGCATGTTCGCCAGCATCGCCTGCTGGAGCTTGAATTGAGAGTTCCAGACTGCCTTTCCCGTGGCTACGCCGTAGCTGGTAGGCAAGTTAAAGATGAAACGATTCGTCTACGCTTATATGCTTGGATGGTATTCTTCTAACAACGTGGTTGTTGTGGGGATTACGCGCGCGACGATAACTCTGATGGGCGAGAAGGAATCAGAGGTGGAGCTCATAGTGGATACAGGGTCCATCCTCACCTGGGTGAAGAGGGGCACGCTTCAGAAAATCGGAGTAAAGCCGAGGTGGGAGAAGGAGTTCCGCATGATTGAGGGAAGAATTATCAAGAGAAAGACCGGATTGATTGCGATTCGTCATGACGGGGCCGAGGCTGGGATTGAGGTCGTGTTTGGCGACCGCGGTGACGCCGAAGTGCTTGGAGTCACCGCCCTCGAAGGTCTTGGAATGGAGGTCGATCCGGTGACGAGGGTGCTCAAGCGAACGAGTCTCCTGGCACTCTGACCGTGGCTTTCATAGGGACGCCGGCGTACCGCTCTCAGCCTTGGATTCTTCTTTGTCTGCCTACTCCTTGTCGATGAACTCAGCGGGGTTCGGGGGCTCTGACGAGAGGCCTTTCCTCTTCCTGATTTCGGTGACGAGGGGGTAGAGCATATTGGCGGGACGGCCTGCCAGAGCTTTAAGTGGGTGTTCCAGACGGCCTTTCGCGGTTTCGAATTGGCTCTCGTTTATTCTAGTTCGGAGGGTTGAATTGCAACAGCGAACCCTTCTCGTCATTTCGATAGAATAGCGAGGTGACGAAGGTCTCGATCGAACGCACGTATGATCGGGTCCGAGTCGACCGCTGGGGAGTTCTTACTTACGGGAGATCAATCAGATCGGACAGGACCCCGATTATTCTCTCGTGGACCTCGGCCTTTACTCGTCCAATCTTCATCCTGACGAGTCTCTGGCTAACACTGAAGACCCTGTCAACCTTCGCTTTGCTATCGACAATCAACCTCCCGCGCTCTAATTCCCTGTTAGTGACGGAAATCGCGTAGTCCCTCAGCTTGAGGTTTGAGGTAAGGGGAACGGCTATACAGTCCTCCGAACGGCGATTGTAGCCATCATTCGACAAGACGATTGCCGGTCTCACTTTCGAGGTTTGGAGATTAGAGAATGGAAACGATAACAGCACAACGTCTCGCTGGAAGATCACTTCTTTCTAACCTTCAGATAACTGTTCCAGACGTCCTCCCCCTTCCTGAGCCAAATCCGCCCCAAGGATTCTTCCGTGATGCTTCGCACGTCGGCGAAATCCTCCTCAAGCAACTCGAAGACTCCTTGAGGCTTCTCCAGGAGTATCCTACGTCCTTTCCTAATCAAGAGAAGCTCGTCTCCCTTCCTTATTCCGATTTCTCTTTGCACGTCCATCGGTATCGAGATCTGGCCCTTGTCAGAGACCTTTACTTTCTTGAACGTCAGTTCGCTGCTCGTGGTCATACTCAATGGAGTAAGGAATTCCTTACTTAAATACGTTTTGCCGAATGGAATACACGTTGGTTAGAGATGGGAGCCACTCATTGAAAGCAGTTGGGGAAGGTATTCGAACCCCCCAGGCCCAAGATCCCCTCGCTTACTCTTTGTCGATGAACTCCGCTGGGTTCGGAGGCTCTGGCGACAGCCCTTTCCTCTTCCTTATCTCGGTCACAAGGGGGTAGAGCATATTGGCAGGGACGGCCTGCCAGAGCTTGAAGTGAGTGTTCCAGACCGCTTTGCCGGCGGTGGCTCCCCTCATAACCTCGCTCAGGTCGAAGGTCTCGGCGGCGGGTAGCTCCCCCTCGACTACCGTGAGGACCTCCTTCTGCTCGATGTTGACGAGCTTTCCGCGCTTGCCGCTGATCACTCCCGTGACGGCCCCGATGAGCTCGGTGGGCCCCTTCACCTCTATGCCGAGGACGGGCTCCAGGAGGGTGGGGTTTGCGGTGAGCATCGCGCCGAGGATGGCCCGTCGCGAGGCGGGCATCAGCTGGGCGTAAGTGCGGTGGGCGGGGTCCTCGTGCGGCACGTAGTTGGTCAGGGTGACCTTGACACCTCGGCAGAACTCGTAGGCGAGCGGCCCGTTCTTCATTATGTCCTCGAAGCCGGAGCGGATTGAGGCCATCGACTCCTGAAGATACTGGACGCCTTTTGTGGTCTCGGTCATCATGTTCCCGCGCTCGTCCACCGCGACGACCGAGCGGGCCTCGTCGGAGTCCCACCCGTGGTCGCGCAGAGTCTTCTGGATGGACTTTTTGTCGGCGGTCTCGCTTATCGTGCCGTTCCGTATGAGCTCGACGATGTCGGAGGAGAGGGGCATGACCTCGATGAAGATCTTGTTGTGGCGGTTGGGGGAGCGCGACATCACCGGGCCAGCGGCGGCGCGCACAGTCTCGCGGTAGTTGATTATCGGTTGTGACTGCACTATCTCGAGGCCCTGCTGCTGGAGCATCGTCGTCGCTATCTCGAGGTGGAGGACGCCCATCCCCGCCATCAGCGTCTCGCCGGTCTCCTCGTTTATTGTGACGATGAGGTTCGGGTCCTCGATGTTCAGGCGCCTCATCCCCTCAACAAGCTTGGGGAGGTCGCGCGGGTGCTTCGGCTCCACGGCGATAGTGACGACGGGCTCGCTGACGTAGTGGATGCTCTCGAAGGGGGCGACGTCCTTCGTGGTGGCGAGGGTTTCGCCGGAGCGGGCGTCGAGGCCCAAGAGGGGGGGGATGTTGCCTGCGGGGAGGGACCCCACGATTTCGCGCTGGATTCCCATGAACATCTGGACCGATTGGACGCGGCCCTGGCGCTTCGCGCCGATGA
>VBPQ01000029.1 GCA_005877185.1 Nitrososphaerota archaeon | reverse complement strand
GCCATCGGGCGGCGTTTTCAGCGTAGACTTCGGCGGTCCAGGCGCTCTTCTCGACCTCCGCCAGGGACTGGGAGATCGGCTTGCCCATCTCGGTAGTGATGAGCTCGGCGTATTCGCGCTTTCTCGAACGCAAAGAAGTTGCTAGCTTCGGGAGGTAGCCGGCGCGCTCCCGTACCGAGAGCTTGCCCCAGAGCCTTTCGTAGGTCGTCCTCGCTCGTCTGAGCTTCTTCGTCGCTTCGTCAATCGAGGCCAGCCTGTATTTCGCAATCTTCGCACCCGTCGCGGGATTCACCGTTTCGAAGTACGCGCTGGGCAATGCCTCATCCGTCGTGGAAAGCATATTTGTCCGTATCGTGGCGCTTTTCTTGAATCGACGCCAGTCGTTCCACGTTTTGGGCGTCGTTCGTTCAGTCTTCGCGGCCTCGAAGCCGCGACGCCCGGGCGTAACTTAATTACGTCGCCTTCAATCGGAGGGGCAGGTCAGCTCCCGTTGCAAGCCAAAGCGGTTCGGGCACGAGTCTCAAAGAAGGCCCAGTATTTCACGGAGTCAGTCATCCGGCAGATGACCAGGCTCGCCAAACAGTACGGGGCGATTAACCTCGCTCAGGGAATGCCCGACTTCGAGGCACCTCCAAGAATCAAGTCGGCTGCGATCAAGGCAATTCGTGAGGACATGAACCAGTACGAGATTACTTGGGGCTCCGTTGAACTTCGCGACGCCATCGTGGAGAAAGCCAGGAGCTTCAACGGGATCGAAGCGAACCCGGAGACAGACATCACAGTAACCTGCGGCTCGACCGAGGCCATGACGGGCTCCATCATAGCCGTCACGGACCCCGGGGAGGAGGTGATAATACCCGAGCCCTTCTACGAAAACTACGTCCCAGCGACGATAATCGCGGGGGCGAGGCCGCGCCACGTCGCACTCCGGGCGCCCGACTTTCGGTTCAACGAGGAAGAGCTCAAGAAGTCTTTCAACTCGCGCACCAAAGCAATCATACTGAACACGCCGAACAACCCGGCCGGGAAGGTCTTCGCCGAAGAGGAGCTGCGGGTCGTCGCCGACCTTTGCGCGGACTACGATGCTCTAGCCATCACAGACGAGATCTACGAGTACATCGTTTACGACGGGCGGAGGCATATCAGCATAGCGACGATAGGAGACATGCACGACAGGACGGTGACGATATCGGGTCTTTCGAAGACGTACAGCGTGACGGGCTGGCGCCTGGGCTACGCGATCGCCGCTAAGGATATCACGAGCGCGATAAGGAAGGTTCACGACTTCACCACGGTCTGCGCGCCCACTCCGCTGCAGAGGGCGGCCGTCGAGGCGTTGAAACTACCGCAGTCGTACTACGTCAGTCTCGCGAAGAACTACCAGAAGAGGCGCGATTTCATCGTGAAATCCCTGACGGACGTCGGGTTCGACCCCGTGAAGCCGGAGGGTGCCTACTACGTCCTTGCGAATTTCAGCGCACTAAGCAAGAAGGATGACGTCGAGTTCGCACGGTATCTCGTAGAAGAAGCGAGCGTGGCATCCGTACCGGGGTCAAGCTTCTACGCTCATCCAGAAATGGGGAGGAAGAGCGTCAGGTTTCACTTCTCGAAGAAGGACCAGACGCTTCGCGAAGCGGCTGATAGGCTTGCCACTGCTCTTACGAAGTAGACTTCATGAATGGATGCGGTAATAGCCGCATCCTTCTTCGACGCCCTGGACTGCCTTGGTATCATTCACCGGGTCTTTAGAGGCAATGAATGGCCCCCCAGTCGAGCATTCGAGTTCACAGACGGACTGGTAGCGGGGCCTGGAATCAGTGACGGGCGATGCCGAGTAGCTGAGGCTAGAGGCCGTCGCCGGGCTAAACTAGGTACAGGTAGATCGGATGCGCCTTCTTCCACCCCTTCGGGGTGAAGGACACCTCACGGGCGGACCTCCACCCGAAGATCGGGAAATCGAAGGTGACTACCCTGCTCCCCCTCCTGAGCTCCCTCGTGAACTTGGGCGCCAGCAGCCCGAGGGTGTAACTCGAAAGATAGAGAGCTAAAACGTCAGCCTTCCTTAGACTGACGTCTCTGAAGTTGCGGCGCAGGACCTTCACCCGTCCCGAGAGGCCCATCTCGCGCACCCTTCTCCGGCACGCCTTCACCAGGGCCCCGCGGACGTCCACGCCCACGGCGCTAACCCCGAACAGCTTCGCCGCCGCAATCACAATCCTCCCGTCTCCCGAACCCAGGTCGACGAGCCTCTCGTTCGGCTTCAACGAGGCCAATGAGAGCATCTGTGGGATGACGTCCTCCGGGATGGGAACGAACGGTTCTGTGGTTCTCACGTCATATCAGCGGAAGTCTCTGTCGTCCCCTCATTTCCCTTGCCTGGCGAACTTCCTGCGGTTCCTCAGGCTGACCGCCACGTAGAGCACCACCAGGATGGCAATCACGACGGGTGACGAGAACAATCGAAGGTATGTCAGCACCAGCACGACGAGGGCGACCAGCGGCAGCGCCAGGTACAGCGTCTGCCTGGGTGTCAAGTTGAGCGTCGCATTTTTGGAAGCAGCTTAGATAAGGAATCCGTCGGGCAGAACCCTCAGCCACGTTTCTTCTTCCGGCCCATTCCATGCCTGAAGCAGTCAACCGTGTGGTCATCGACCAGCCCAGCCGCCTGCATGAACGCGTAACAGATGGTTGACCCGATGAAACTGAAGCCTCTCTTCTTCATGTCCCTACTCATTCTGTCGGAGGCAGGAGTGCTCGAGGGTATGCTTCGCAGCTCCCTGAATCTGTTCACTATCGGCGTGTAGTCCACGAAACTCCAGACGTATTTATCGAAAGAGCCGTCCTTCTGGACCTCCAAGAATCGCTTCGCGTTATTGATGACCGATAGAATTTTCAGCCTGTTCCTGACGATCCCTTCGTCTCCCATCAGGCGCCCGACATCACCTTCTGTGTACCTCGCTATCTTCTCGGGGTCGAAATCATCGAGCGCCCCCCGATAGTTCTCCCTCCTTCCCAAGATGGTTGACCATGACAGCCCGGCCTGCGCCCCCTCCAGCGTCAGCAGCTCGAACAACCTCCTGTCATCGTGCAGGGGAACTCCCCATTCCCTGTCGTGATAGTCGACCATCAGGGGGTCTCTGGCCCAGGCGCATCTTTTCAGCACGGAAAGAGTCGTCCTCGCCGGCTGACCTTCAGCCAGCATTCTTGAATCTTCACAAATCGAGAATTCAAGACAGCACAGTCTAGTGGCTCGCTGCGGAGGTGCAATGAACCCTTGCGCACTGGACAAATCCTGTCGATCGACCTATCGCTTGAAGCTCTTTGCAACTATGCTCCCACTCTTACCCGTTTATACACTGTACAAATCATAGCCGCCGCGTGGACAAGAACGAACCTGGAAGGGAGGAGAGGAGGTTGAGTCCAGCTCTTCGTTTGCCGAACACCGAAGAGGACCACGATTCCATCTCGCGACTCCAGAACCGGCTCGCGGCTATCTTAAGGAGGAGGGCCGTCTGACGGAGGCAATCGCGAAATTTGTCTAGGAGCAGGACTGAGGTAAATCGACCGACCGAAATGTCCGGATTGGGTTCCCAGTTGGGACCCCAGGCAGGGCCCGTACCGCGAAGAAGGACGGTGGCCCTAGTACTAGGGGGGCTGCTCACTGGATTGCTCCTGGGTTTCATGGACGTGACAATCGTGGCTACCGCAGGCCCAACCATAATCTCCGATCTGGGCGGCCTGAGTCTCTACGCGTGGGTGTTCAGTTCCTTCGTGATAGTGCAGACCATCGTCATTCCGATTTTCGGGAAACTCTCCGACCTTTACGGACGAAAGAAACTCTTCCTGCTGGGGCTCATCGTATTCATGATTGGTTCGACACTCTCCGGTGCTTCGCAGAACATCTACGAACTTATCGTCTTCAGGGCAGTCCAGGGCATCGGTTTTGGCGCGTTCGTTCCGGCTACGATTGCCATTGCGGGAGACCTGTTCCCTCCTGAGAAGAGGGGGCGGGTTCAAGGGCTCCTCTTCTCCGTCAATGGAATCGCATTTGCGGTAGCCCCCGCCGCAGGCTCATACCTGACGGAGGCGATTAACTGGAGGTGGATATTTTACATAAATCTCCCGTTAGGCGTTATCTCCTTCCTTATCATCTACCTGACGTTACGAGAGTCGCGAAACGAGGGAGCCAGCGCCTTTAGCGATTGGGTCGGTGCTTCGGCCCTCGCTGGGTTTCTTGCTCTGTTCATGATGGGTCTGTTCTTGGGAGGCTCGACGTTCGACTGGGTCTCCTGGGAGGAGGCAGCTCTATTCGCCGGCAGCGGTGCCGTTCTCTTGATTTTCGTTGCGGTCGAAAGACGGGCGAGAGAGCCGGTACTCCCCCTCCGTCTTTTCAGGAAAAGGACGGTTTCAGCCGCGACCGGAGTCAACATACTGCGGGCGATGGTCCTCTTTGGACTGATCGCCTACATTCCGCTCTATGCACAAGCGGTGCTAGGTGGGAGTGTCTCGGACGTAAGGAACGTCGTGTACGCGTTTGCACTCCCAACGACCCTAGGGATTCTCTTAGGTGGCTTGGCTCTCTCGAGGATGGGTTACAGGAACACCGTACTCGTCGGGGCCGGAGTCCTGGTGGGAGGACTGGTGGCTTTGCAATCAATCAACTCCTCCTCCTCCCTCATTCGGCTGATGGAGCTGTCTATCCCGATAGGCGTGGGGAGCGGCTTGATGATCCCGGCCACGATAGTCGCATTCCAGAACTCGGTACAGAGGAATGAGATCGGGGTCGCCTCCGCGCTTGCGGCTTTCACGTTGAACTTGGGTGGAGCCATAGGCGTAGCGACTCTCGGAGCGATTCAAGCGAGTAGGTTCACCACTCAACTCTCAAGCGCGCTTGCCGGCATCCCGCCCAGCAGCAGGGCGGCGCTGAGCGATCCCAATCTCGTCGGGCAGATTCTGGCCTCGCCTGCAGCACTCGACAGGCTGCTGGCAGCAAACCCGCCCCTTGCGGCTTTCATTCCGCCCCTCAGGGAAGCGTTCTCACAATCCATTCTGATTCTCTTTCTTGTCTTGCTGGGGGCGAGCGTCGCTGTCTTCGTGGCGGGTCTCTTGATCAAGGGGAAAGACAGAAGGCCGCCCACCCCTCAAACCAGCCAAGTCTCCCGACCGGACGGCCCTTGAAGCGTAGATTTGGGTGGGGCCGGGCCCGAGCCTTCGGCTAGACGGGTCATGCAGGATTCACTTTACGCGGAAGAAAGTCGGGACTTGAGAGGTACTGAGGGAATTCAGAGAAGGGCGGTTAACCGAATTTCCCAAAAAATCTCCAAACCGAGAACTGGAAGTCATGATGGCTCGGCGAATCTTCCCAGCTTAAATACGGCGAGCTTGACCCGATGAATCATGCGCGCTGAAATCTACGATGGTACGAATAAGCTGGGCGAAATCGGCCTCAGTGAGAAAACCTTCTCAACCGGCTCTCGCGGATTCTACGCTTCGGCCAAGCTGGAGATCCACGGAAAGCGGTACCAGGCCAATCTCCAACTCGTTGAGATAGGTAGCAAGCCGGGCAGCAAGTAATCACCCCGTAGGCCCTGATAGTCGCAGGCTTACGGGTTGAGGGAGGAAAGGATTTGTGCGAAACGGGGGTTCAGAAAAGGTCAACCGCGTTCGTCGAAATTCGCCCTTTCGAGGCTCTGTCAGTCCGCGCTCAGATTAAATAGGTAGCGGGGGAGCGGACTGCTCATGGTCACCAAGACGGTAGTGCACTTCGAGATTCCGGCAAACGAGGTCGAGAGCCTGAGCGCCTTCTACAGGACAGTCTTCGGTTGGAAGTTCGAGAAGGCCAAGATGCCTGGGTTCGACTACTGGCTGATCTCCACCGGTCCAAGAGGCAAGAGCGTGGGGGGAGGGATGTACAAGAGGATGAAACTTCATAGGAGTCGAAGAAATCGATTCGGCCATCGAGACATTCAAGAAGGCGGGCGGGACCGAGGTGATGGGGAAGCAGGAAGTACCCGGACAGGGATGGTCATTCATCGGCGCCGACCCTGAGGGCAATGTGATAGCTCTCTGGGAACAAATGAAACCCACTCGTCGAGCGGGACGAAAACGCAAATCAAAGAAACGGTAAGCGCATCGCTTCTACTTAGGTGAGGAATAGCGAGGAGGGCGCAATAGCCCACCTCCGGCGAGGCTATCTACGAAGTGGGCACCTTGGCTTGGCTTAAAACCTCCAGGTGAGGGAGTCGGACGGGAGCAGATTGACGGAAGCCGCCATCGAGGTTTCTTCCCTGAAGAAGGCGTACGGGGCCTTGCAGGCAGTCGACGGAATCTCCTTCGCGGTAAGAGAGGGGGAGGTCTTCTCACTTCTGGGACCTAACGGTGCGGGGAAGACGACCACCATCGAGATTCTCGAGGGTCTGAGGAAACAGGACGCTGGAACCGCGCGAGTGCTCGGAACGGACCCGTGGGCGGACGGTTATGCTCTTCACAAGAAAATCGGGGTCATCCCTCAGGGATTCAAGTTCTTCGAATACCCCACTCCGAGGGAGGCCGTCAAGTACTACGCCGCTTTGTTCGGCGTCAAGGCCGACGTCGAAGGGATCCTCGCAAAAGTCCTCCTCCAGGATTCGGCTGAGGTGTACTTCACGAGGCTCTCCGGCGGTCAGAAACAGAAGGTGGGGCTCGCACTCTCGCTCGTGAACGACCCGCAACTTCTCTTCCTCGATGAACCCACCACCGGGCTGGACCCGCAGGCGCGACGGGCGGTGTGGGAGGTGATCAGAGGGCTGAAGAGAGAGGGCAGGACCGTGCTGCTCACGACACATTACCTGGAGGAGGCGGAGGAGCTCGCGGACAGGGTTGCAATCATGAACAAGGGGAGGATAATCACTTCGGGGACGCCCGCTGAGATAATAACCAACCATTCTTCCGGTGAGCGTCTTCTGGTGCACGGGAGTGAACGACTCGCGAAGTATCTGGAGAAGAACGCGAGTCTCCCGGTGGAGTTCGACGGAAGGGACCTGATCAGCTTGTCCCTGCATCGGAAGGAGGACGTGATGGCCGCGGTCGCAGCCATACAGGAGTCCGGTCTGGAATGGGATGACCTGCGAACGAAGAGAGATAGTCTCGAAGACATCTTCGTGAGGCTAGTGGGGGAACCGATGGAAGAGCTGGAGGCGAAGGCGTAAGCGATGAATGCGAGGAGGGTGGTGGCGGACTTCGGCGTCTTCAGCAGGGGCTACATTCGCAGCCGGATCGGGGCGTTCTTCGCGCTCGTCTTTCCTGTAATCCTCATTCTCATATTCGGCGCGATTTTTTCGGGGGGGAGCTCGGAGCCGGTCAGCGTCTACTTTCAGAACCAGGATGGTTCGCAGGTCAGCAATGGTTTCGTCAGTGCGCTGAACGGCACGAACACAATCCGCCTCCGCGCCGTCGACACCTCCCAGAATTTCACCAGCTATCTCCTCTCGCACTCGGCGTCGGACGGCATCGTGATCCCGTCTGGATTCTCGTCCGCGTTCATCTCGGGGAAGGCGGTCAACGTTACAGTCTACGGGAACCCGGCTTCTACGACGAGCGCAATCGTATCTGGAATCACGCGTGGCGTCGTGAATGAGTTCAACCTCAAGCGCGCAGGCGGATCGTCGGTAATCGGGGTGGAGCCGCAGAACGTGAAGTCTCAGTCTCTCAAGTACATCGACTTCCTCGTGCCTGGGCTCGTCGGCTTCTCGGTGCTCACCAGTCCGATGTTCGCCTTGGTCAACATCAGCTCTCAGTATAAGAGAGACAAGATCTTCAAGCAGCTCTCCCTCACTCCGCTCACAAAGTCCGAATGGCTCGTATCCAAGATTTTCTTCTACATCGTGCTTACGATTATTTCATTCCTGCTCATGACACTCGTTGGGGTCTTCGCCTTTGGGGCGCACATCAGCCTGACTCCCTGGATCATACCCTTCCTCGTGGTGGGCCCCCTCCTCTTCGTCTCTCTTGGGATGCTCGTGGGCACGGGCTCCAAGAGCGTCGAGTCGTCGGCGGTAGTCGGGAACCTCGTCACCTTCCCGATGATGTTCCTCTCGGGAACCTTCTTCCCGGTGAGCACGATGCCGGCGTACCTCCAGAGCTTCGCCCACGTGCTTCCTCTCTTCTACGTGATAGACGGACTGAACAATGTCATGACCTTCGGCAATTATGGGGCGGCGCTTACCGACCTGGGCGTGCTCCTCGTCCTCTCGGCGATAATCTTCGGGCTCGCGGTCAGGTTCTTCAAGTGGCGTGAGGACTGACAACTAGCCTTCGTGTTCCTACCAGATTGCGGCTGCAGCTTTCCGCTTCCTACCGCCCAAAGGCGCGTCAGACTTTAGGGAGAAGACGCGATGAAACCATCTGCGTACTCTGAGCTTGTAACCAGCTTAAATACCCCCGAGAGGAAAATCCCGTTCTTCGAGCGATGGCAAGGGACATCTTCTCCGAGGTAGAAAAGCAAGCCCAGAGCGCGACGACGGCCAGGGCTTCGTGGCGCGGAGTGCTCAGTCTGGACATCCCTACTCTGGGTCTGGGGGCGGTAGAGTACCACCTTCGAGCCGCGAAAGCGCATGGTGACCTCGAGCCGGTCAAGTTTGTCAAGATAGACAAAGAGACGGGAAAGGAGGTCGTAAGCCGGGAGGTACCGAGGATGTACCGCTACAGGCAGGGCCCAGGCGGGGAGCGACTCGATATGCAGGAAATCTCCCAGGATGAGGTGAAGAACAAAGTCAGGTACGAGGGTGAGCTTCTGATCTCAGTCCGAAATGAGAAGAGGTACTTTCTCAAGTATGAGTTGGAGTTCTCGGGTCAATGGATTGAAGTTCCTGCCACCCGAGTGGTGGACAAGCAGGACGGAGAGGAGATCGAGCCATTCGACAGAACGACGCGAATCCAGGTGGAACCAGACGGATTCGTGCCTCTTGAAAGGATATCCGAGTACAAGTTCAAGGAAGTTTACCAGCTCGCACCCGACACGGACCCGAAGGTGAAGGAGACCGCCTCGAGGGTGAAACAGCTCGCGAGGTATCTCCTCGAAAAGCAGACCGCGCTCGTGTCATTCTTCTCTTGGGGGAGAGGCTACCAGTTTTACACGAGCGTAATTCACCCCTATGAAAGAAAGGACGGCAGATTGTGGCTGCTGATGGGGTTGAGCGAAGGAATCCTGAAACTCGACGACGCCTGGGCGCTCGAGGAGCAGAGAGAGGTAGAAGGGCTTCCGCCTGTGCCTGTTGCCAAGAAGAAGCCGAAGGTCACGATCTCAAAGTAATTTTGAGGTCGTCTTCAGGATCCCCGCCGAGGATCTCTGGTGATGATGAGACAGCATGAGTGATTTACTCCCGAACTACGTCCTTGAAAATTACTCGAAAGCCGTGAAGACCGACCTCTCGACGTGGCTGTCTCTGAACCCACTTCCGTCTCTCTGCGAGCCAAAGCTCGACGGGATCAGGGTCTTTCTCTTCAAGAGCGGCGACGAGCTCGTCCTCTCGAGCAAGCACGGGGGCATATACACGCCAAAGGGAAATCCCAGGGTCTTCGCGAGGGTGCCAGAATTCCTGCACGCCCCTCACAGGGCGATACTCGACGGGGAGTACGTAGCGCATGAGGGCCTGTTTCTGTTTGACGTGTTGCGAATCGATGAAAGGGACGTGCGTTCTCTAGTACTGAAGGAACGAAAGAAAATTCTGAAGGAGATCCTCCGGGGAACGGACCTGGAAGTCCCCTTCACTCTTGCGAGGTCCTCCGAGGAGATCATGGCGCGGAAGGAAGAACTCGTCCAGAAGGGTAGAGAGGGAATCATCGTGAAAAACCCATCGTCGACGTACGGACAACCCAATTCATGGCTGAAGCTGAAGAGGTACGACACGATAGACTGCTTCGTGATGGACTACGAGGAGACGCCAGACATGAAAAAGACAGGTATCCCTAGGTCCTGGTATGTCGGCGTCTACGACGCCAGCGGGCAGCGGGTGAACCTGGGGAAGGTCGGTTCGTTTGTTGAGAAGGTGGACCCTCGTCAGGTGAGAATAGGGTCGGTCATCGAGGTGAGATTTCAGGAAGTGACTGAGGATATGAAGCTCCGAGCGCCGTTCATACTCAAGGTCAGACACGACAAGATCCCCGCCGAGTGCCTGCTCTCCCAGATAAGGCAGGAGCCCGGAAAGATCAGCCATTGAAGAAGGACCTAGACCCGAAGCTCGCGGAGGAGATCGCACAAGACTTTCTTGAGAAGACGAAGGACCTGTACAAGCGATACGAGCTCGCGGGGAGCCTCAGGAGAAAGGAGCCCGTCGTCCACGACATCGACTTCGCGGTCATTCCGAGCGGTGAATTCGGGGCCTGGAGAGAAGAGGTGAAGGAGCGTGTCATCAAGATAGGCGGCACCGTCGGCCCGTTTGGAGAGGTCATCTCAAATTTTCGATACAGGGACGTTCTGGTGAACCTGTTCATCTGCCCCAGCGAAGACGCCTGGGGGGTAACTCTGATGTGGGCGACCGGACCGAAGGGGCACACGATTGGAATGACGATAAAGGCGAGAAACAAGGGCCTCCTCCTCGACTCGACTGGCATCTGGACCCGGGAAGAACCCAGGCGCTTGGTTGGCGCAAAGAGCGAAGAGGAGGTCGGAAGAATACTCGGCTGGAAGCTCAAGCCCCCGGAAGAGAGGGGCAAAGGGTCCAAGCCCGGCAGCGTCTTCTACTAGTGTCGCGACTGCGTTGCTACGACGCGAGCCTTCGCCGCCCGAGTGCCACGGAGATCGGCAGTTCCCGCCTGCCCGCCAAACACGCCGGATTTATAGCGAGGCCTTGGCAAGAACGAGAGGATGAAGGTAGGCATCCTGGGCAGCGGCGTCGTTGGGCAGGCCCTGGGAAGAGGCTTTGCCAGTAGGGGCTACAGCGTCAAAGTAAGCTCGAGGACGCCCTACAGCCAGAAGCTCAAGGAGTGGGTACGGAAGAACGGCAAGAACGCGTCGACCGGCACCTTTGCGGAGGCGGCGGCCTTCGGGGACCTCCTCGTCCTCGCCACCCCCGGAACAGCGGCCGAGGTAGCGATAGACCTGGCGGGGAGGAATAACTTCGACGGCAAGGTGCTGATCGACGTCACCAACGCGCTCGACTTCCGGGGAGGGTCCGCCGGTCTCTTCGTCGGCACAACCGACTCCCTGGGGGAGCGAATACAGAATAAGCTACCGAAGGCGAAGGTCGTGAAGTGCTTCAACACGGTGGGCAACACACAGATGGTCGACCCCAAGCACAAGGACGCCGAGATGCTCATATGCGGCAACGACGACGCTGCGAAGAAGGAGGTGAGCAGGATAGTCACCGAGTTCGGCTGGAAGGGCGTCATCGACGTCGGAGGGATCGACGGAGCGAGGTGGCTCGAAGCGCTCGTGCCCCTCTGGGTGAGGGTGGGAACGAAGCTCAACGTGTGGGACCACGTCTTCAAGGTCCTCCGCTAGTCGGGCGGGAGTGCTTCGTTGAGGTAGTCCTCGCGAGCGGGTGTGAAGAAATCGATGACCACGCTTTGGAGTTTTGAATCCGTTTTCAACTCGTGATAGAGGCCCGGTGGAATAAAGTACGAGTCCCCCTTTGATATCTTCCACACCCCATCTCCAACCTTGAAGTCTCCCCCTCCTTCCAGGAAGATGCCGAATTGAGCGTGGGTGTGATTGTGCCGCGGAAAGACGGAACCAGGGTCTATCTTGTACAGAACCATCATCCCCTTCGGGGAGTGAGCCAGTATTCTTCTCCTCACGCCCGGGAAGATTTCATGCCAGGCGCCGGGCTTATCGCGCCACATCGCAGGCTCACCACGACCCTTGGGACGCCTGTCTTTCTCAGCCACACGCGAGAGAATCGGTTTCGACTTGCATCCTATCCGTAGGAGACTTCGTTTCAGACGTGGGAACAGACTCTTGGGGAGTAGTCAGGCCTCCGCCTCTCTGTTGACGGGCCAGACGGTGCTCCCCCTTATGTCGTCTATGCCGAGGACGAACTGCATTACCCTCCCGAGGCCTATCCCGCACCCCGAGTGCGGGGAACCGCCGAACTCCTTGTAGAAGTTCAGGTACCAGGCGAAGTCCTCCAGACCTCCTCCCCTCTCCTTCAACAGCCTGAACATGCTCGACTCCAGAAGTCGCTTCACCAGCCTGTCGTACTCGTACTCCCTCTCTGCCGCCCCCACCGCCTCCCCGCTGTACGGCAGGATCAGGTCCGCGCTGTCCACCAGCTCACGATTGATCGCATTCTCTTTCATGTTGAAGAACTTGATCGCCCTGGGGTAGTGAGTTATGAAGAGAGGCTGGCCGCCCATGTACTCGACTAAGAGCTTCTCGTGCGGGCTCTTCAGGTCGTCCCCCCACCTCACCCCCTCGCCCTCGAGCAGCTCAACGGCGTCCGTGTAGGTTATCCTCTTGAATGGCCTCCTGACGTTTTGCAGCCTCTCCGCGTCCACTCCGAGGACGGCTAGGTCCTCGCTTCTCTTGGCGAGCACCTCCGAGACCATGCTCACGAGCGTTCCCTCGACGTGCTCCAGAAGCTGGTCGAAGTTCCCCCTGAACTCTATCTCGAGGAGCGTGAACTCGACTAGGTGCCTGTCGTCGACCTTCTCCTCCGCTCTGAAGCTCGGGCCAGCCGCCCAGACCCTCTCGAGGTACGGCGTCATGACCTCGAGGTAGAGCTGCCCCGTCTGTGCGAGGTACCGCTTCTCGCCGAAGAAGTCGACCTCGAACATCGTCGCCACGTTCTCGCACGCCCCCGTGGCTCTGGTGACGTGGGGAACAGTGACTTCGACGAAGAGATTCTCCTCAAAGTACTTTCTTGCCCCCGACAAGAGGGACGCCTCGATTCTAGCGATAGCCTGCAGACTGGGCTCCCTGAAAAGCCTGTAGCGCTCCGCTGTATTTTTCAGATTTTCGAGAAAGATGGCCTTCTTATCGGTTCGGCCCGACGGATTAGGCTCTAGCTGAATGTGAACCCGCGCTCTCGGTAATTGGATTTTTGATTTAAGCTTTGAGGGAGGCGCATGAGTTCTTAACACAATCGTGTAAACCATCCTTTAACGCTGAATCGCTGAGGCCGTGTGCATCATGCCGAGGCGTGAGGCTCTCTCCGCGATCGCTGTCGCGTTGGTTGAGACGGGGGCGCTTCAGTTCGGGAGGTTCACGCTCTCGAGCGGGAAGCCGAGTTCCTACTACATCGACCTGAGGCGCATACCGAGCTTTCCCAACACGTACAAGAAAGTCGTTCGGGCCTACAGGCTTCTCGCCAGAGAGGTCGGGGCGGAGAACTTCGACGTCCTTGCGGGGATAGCGACGTCGGGTCTGACCTTCTCCTCCCCCCTGGCCATCTCGATGGCCAAGCCGATGGTCTACGTCAGGCAGGAGGTGAAGTCGCACGGAACGAAGAAGCGGCTTGAGGGAGTCCTCCCGAGTGGCTCAACGGCACTAGTCGTCGACGACCTAGTCACGACTGGGGCCAACATTATCGAGGCGGTCGAGAGCCTCAGGGCAGAGGGGTCGAGGGTGCGTGACGCGATCGTACTCATCGACAGGCTGGAGGGAGGGTTGGAGAACCTGGAGAAGGTCGGCGTCAGGCTGCACCGATTTTCGACCGTTCTCGAACTCTCCGAGGTTCTTTACGAGAAGTCGATCATCAAGGAGGCTGAACTCCTTGCAGTGAATGAGCAGGTTCGGCAGGCTCACCCTCTGTGAGCGAATCCCGTGATCTCCCCGACCCTTCTGGAGCCCTTCCGTCGAATGCATCCCCTGATTCCCTCGACTATCTCCCTGAAGAGTCCGTAGTTACCCGAAGCAGCGGTGCCTACCTGAACCGCGCTGGCCCCCGCGAGCAGGAATTGAACCGCATGGTCCCCCTGAAGATGCCCCTCGCCCCCATCATCGGCACTTCGAACCCCGGGAGAGTTCGTAGACGGACTCAGAGTAGCACGACATCGCAAAGGTCATAAGGTTTCGAGGCAAGACGGCGATAATGCAGACATTCAGAGAAAGGGTTCTCGCCTCCTCGAGGAAGAGGGGAAGTAGGGTCGTCCTCGCGCTCGACGTCTCGGGTCCTTTCGGTCAGAGGGTCGCGAGGGCTACGAAGGTGCTCGAGCTGACAAAGGGGTCGATCGCGGCAGTGAAGGTGAACTTTCACCTGCTCCTGCCCTTTGGGCTCACCGGAATCAGGAGCCTGATTGACCTCTGCAAGGGCGAAGGCCTGCCGTTGGTAGCAGACATGAAACTGAACGACATCGGGTCGACGAACCTGGAGGTGATCGAATCGCTCCTCGCTTCCGACTTCGACGCCGTGATAGCCAACCCTCTTGTGGGTTACAGGGACGGGATGGGGGAGGTCATAGAAAGGGCACACGAGCTGGGAGGCGGGGTGATTCTGCTCGTTTACATGAGTCACCGCGGCGCGAACGAGGGGTACACCCTGAGGCTCGACGGAGGGATGAGGCTCTACCAGGCTTTCGCTGAGAGGGCGAGAAGGTGGGGGGCGGACGGAACCATAGTCTCGGCGAGGTCCAGGGCGGCGCTCAGAGAGACGAGGAAGATCGTCGGAGCGGACTGCCTGATCTTCGCTCCGGGGGTCGGGGCGCAGGGAGGGGAGGCCGAAGCCGCGATGGCTTCGGGCGCAGACTTCATAATCGTCGGCAGGTCAATCATAGACTCAGTAGAGCCCTCGGAGGAAGCCGAGAGGCTCAGGAGCGCGACGCGGAAGCCGTAGAAATGATGAACTTGACGCTGGACCGGCCCAACTAACGCTTTGATTTCTTCGCGGGCAGTTCGCTCGCCCACGCTAAAGAGCGAGCCACCCACCTCCGAACCGTCTCTCGCTGGTTCTTCCAAGTTCTCGGAATCAGATTGTACCCCTTCATGGGCCTTCCCTTCATCGGCTCGAAGTTCGTCACCCCTTCGTTCTTCAGAAGCTCCTTACGATCCTCGTCCGACAGGCGCAGGAACAGGTCGTTTCCCCAGAGGCCCACGAACATGTTTCCGTTCACGAACGCCGCGTCATTCCCGAAGACCAGTCGGACTGTTACCCTGGGG
>VBPQ01000225.1 GCA_005877185.1 Nitrososphaerota archaeon | reverse complement strand
GCAGCAGTGATATCTTCATCCTGACCTATGGTCAGTCCAGGTCGCCCGTCGAAGCACGCCGCGCGCCTATTGCGTGAGTAACTCTCGAGTTCCGTATTTATCGTTTCCAGTCCCGCGACAACTTATAAGGCCACTAACGATTCACGACTGCTGGACTTGAGCGAAGAGGACGGCGACGCCGACGAGCTGCTGAGCTGGTACGAGGCCCTGGCCGAGAAGCCAGACTACTACATGAACACCGAAGCCGGGCAGAAAGAGCTCGCCGAGATGATTCGGAGGGAGTCGGAGCGGCTCCTCACAGAGCTCGGCAAGACAGTGAAGAGGACGCGTGAGGTGATATGGCTCTCCAAGCACTGCTTCGACTGCAAGCACTTCCAGAAGAACAACGGCCGGATGCAGTGCAATAGGTGGGATGTGAGAATCGTCAAGCCTTTCTACGGCAAGCCGATCTGGTCGAGCGTACCCTCAAAGACCCGAAGGGGGGAGAAGGAGTTGGTCGTAGACGATATTGACTGGAGCTCGAAGTGGAAAGAGATCTCGGACACGATAGTGGAGCGGGCGGTCGAGATGGTGAACGGCGGCTATCCATACTTCTGCTTCACAAGCAAATAGCCAAGTCTAACGATGTGAATTCGTCGACAGCGGCCGCTCCTGAGGCGCGATGAACCCTATCATGGCGTCCCTTAGACTTCGTACTCTGAGAGGTGCAGAATGTTTTCCCTCGAAGCCCTCCTCACCAACTCATCGTCAGCCGAGTAGAGAACTCCGCCCCTCAATGAGGCAAGCGCGACATAGGCAGCGTCGTAGAGCGTGATTCCAAGCCGGTACGCCGTTTCTACGGCATCATCAGCCAAGGCTCCCCTGAATTCATGGAGAGTCATCTGGAGGTCATCCATCGCCCTGACGCTGACCTCGACTTCCTCTATCCCGAACTTCGGGTTGTACCTCAACGCATTCCCCAGTTCGTATGGAAGCAGCGAGGGCGCCTCAAGCTGGATCTTCCCCTCTACGAAACTTTTGCGAATCTCCAGCGCCTTCTCGCGGAGCGGCTCAGGGTTGAACCACTTGACGGCTACGCTCGCGTCGAGTACGAGTATCTTTTCTTTCGCCATCTGATCACCTCTTCTGCGCCAACCCACTTGCTGCCCTCTGCCAGCGAAGCCAGCCTGTCCATCTCTGCGACCGCACCTTCTACTCTCACGGGGTCGCGCTTAGGCCGAAGTTTTCTCTCCTCCTCCTCAACGGACCTTTCGACCGCGGCTCGCAGCAGCTCGCTCCAGTTTATGTGACGGAGTCGGCTCATCCTCTCCTTGAGCCTCCTGGTAATGCGAAACGTTACGATCTCGCTCACAATATTTGTAATACATTACAAATTAATAAGTATTACCGAAAAACGAATCCATGATAACTCTCACCGAACGCGCATGGATATCCAGGATCCGGACGAAATGCGTCTACTGAGTCTAGCCCATCGACCGAAGAACGGCGTTACGCGAATGGGTCAGGCACTTCTCTCCCCAGACCCAGCTGTTTTGCCTTTTGGTAGGCCTTGTAACCAGAAGCGACATCTTCGAGAGTTAGGCCCGGGTTGTGGAAGACTGTAATCTCATCATCCCTCTCTCTCCCGGGTTTCAAACCAGCGGTTATCTCGCCTATCCTTCCGTAGACTTGCTCTCTCCTGAACTTTCCCTCCGAGATTGGATTGCGAACTGCCCCGAAAGCAGGGAGTCTTCAGCGGCGATGACGATCTTATCGGCTTTCTTCAGCGCATCGGCATCCAGCGCGATCTTAGGGGGATCGTCGGCCCCGATGGTGTTCACGTGAAGCCCGGGTGTCATCGATTCTGCAAACACAAGAGGCTTGCAAGAC
>VBPQ01000224.1 GCA_005877185.1 Nitrososphaerota archaeon | reverse complement strand
TTATTTCAGACCTGGAGGGAGACAAGATAAGGTCGTATCTTCTGGCATCGGGCTGAGTCAATCAAAGGAGCCGGCGACGACCGGCTTGTCGGCCTCGGGGAGCTCGTACCAGGTGACTCTTTCCCCCACCCTTGACCTCAGCTTCCAGGCGAGGCTCTTCGGTTCCTTTTCAATCAAGTCGGCCAGTCTTCTTGTCCTCGCCCTGGCCCTGTCTATCTCCGATGATGACAGCCCGTATCCGTCGAGAGAAGACTCGAGCTTCGAGAGGTTCGTGGTAAACGTCTTGTATACCCCCCAATCACTGGAACAGAGCCTGGCTATGTAGCTCCCGTTTATCGTCTCGCCGTCCCCTGACCCCACGTCGTGGTCCATGATGAGCGTCGCCATGTCTCCGAGGTCCTTGTTGTTGATTTGGACGATCTGAAGCTTCGTCACGAGCAGGTCAGCTAAAGGGAGGGTAAGAGCTTCAAGCTCGACCCTCTCCCCGAAGTCGAACCTGTGGCACATCTCGAAGACGTCGAGGAAGACGTCGACCCGCCGCCGGTTGACTAGGTCGTTGAAGATCAGCCGTTTGCGCCCCATCATGGCGTTGAACCTTTCCCGCGGCTGGTATTCCATCTCGGCGAAGAAGCTCTTGATCGCCTTCGACTGTTTCTCGTGGCCGACCAGGTCCAAGTCCACGTAGTCGCGCCGCAGGCCCTCGCGCCTGGCCGAGGGGCACCTCATCGCTATCGCGACTCCGCCGATAAGTTTTAGGACGACTTTCTTGTCGGAAGATGCTTGAAGGATTCTCCTAGCTTCCTCCTCCAGTCTAGGGAGCACGCTCAAATCTTCAGATGCGGTCCTCGCTGGCGCCTTTAGAACTTTGGGTGTGCCATCAACGGGTAAGAAGCAGGCCAACGCCTGATGTTCGCGGGCTGAGTGGCCTTGTGAGGGAAGAACCATGGCCGGAGAGGGAAGGAGACGGGAAAGTGGTGAGAATAGTGACAGAGCGAGACCTTCCGAAGTGGGTCGTAGGGTGATGTACGAGCCGAACGGCCCTCGGGGCACTGAAGAAGTTCCGGTCGCAAGGCTAGATAGCCTGCAGTGCGGGTTCCACTACTTCTATCCAGTGCCTGGCTATCTGCTCCCTCGTAGCGACCCCCGATACGTACTCAAGGAACCTGCGTAGAGCAACGATCCTCCCAGGCCTGCCGATTATCCTGCAGTGCAGCCCCACCGACATCATCTTTGGGGATGAGACGGCCTCGCCGAGCAGGACGTCGAAGGTGTCCTTCAGGTAGCCGAAGAAATCGGCAGATGTGGCGAACCTGTGCATCGGCGACATGAAATGGAAGTCGTTGACGTCAGGGGTGTAAGGCAGTATCAAGATGCCGTCTCCATTGTACCTGTAGGGGAGGTCGTCGTTATACGCGTCGGAATCATAGATGAAGTTCCCCATCTCCTGAAGGATTCTGACTGTGTTGACGCTCGGCTCCCTGGCGTAGAAACCCACTGGCTTCTTCCCCGTGACTTCCTCGATAATCTCCACTGATCGCTTTATCGCCTTCTTCTCCTGCGCCAGGGTGTACCTGTAGTGTTCGGTCCACCGGAGGCCGTGATCGCACACTTCGTGCCCACTTTCGATAATCGCCTTCGCCGCCTGGGCGTTTCCTTGGAGGG
>VBPQ01000223.1 GCA_005877185.1 Nitrososphaerota archaeon | reverse complement strand
GTCCTTCTTCACGTACGGGAAGACCGTCAGGGCGATCCCCGGTATCGTGTACGAGATTCCCCAGAGAACAGTCCCCATGGTGAAGTAGGACGAATAGCCAAGGTAGGAGTAGAGGACTTCGGCGATTACCGCGATGACAGCGGTCGCAATCACTGCGACCCAGGGAGTGTGGAACCTCGCGCTCACGTCAGCGAACTTGGAAGGTATCACCCTGTCGAAGGACCACGCAAAAAGATACTTCGAGGGGATCCAGAAGTAGGCGAATAGGGGGCCCAGCGACCCGATGAAGTAAGTGATGAACATAAGGGAGATTAGGAGCTGGTTGGGGTAGGCCGAGACGGCAAGGAACAACGGCTGAGTTGGTTGGTAAGGAAGCGGATAGCTCGCCGTGCTTGGGAATGAGCCGCCGCTGATCCAACCGTATCCGACCGTGGTCACCCAGTTGAACCCTATCGTACTGACGGTCAGCGTCGACGTGACGATCCAGTATCCCAGGCCGAGTGTAAGGGAAAGGAAGAGGGCGATGGGCAGGGATTTCCTGACGTTCTTTATCTCCCCCGCAAAGGCATTGGCATAGTTGCCTCCAAACAGGAAGAGAAAAGCAAAGGGCAGGGCGGCGACTATCGCCCCAAACCCGGTTGCGATGCCGGGAAACGATGCCTTGTTGGTCGCGGTAGCCTGCAAGGCCGAATAGGTGTACGAGGCATTGTTGCCTGCGACCAGGGTGTTCCAATTGCCGACGAAGGTGCTGTTGCTTGTCGTGGAAAGAATGTACCACATTATGACCATCCCTACCATGGCAAAAATCCAAGTCGCGTAGAGGAACGCCTTGATGAACTTCGACCCGAAGATCGCAAAGGCGGCGACGAGCAGTGTAAAGAGGACCGAAAGCTCCAGGGTTCCTACCGGGCCCCCGAAGTAGTTACCAAGGCCGGTGAAGTAGGCTGAGTTTGCGAGCAGGCCGTAGATGGCGAAGATCGATGACATCGCAGAAGAGAGCGGACCCGTCCCGGCCCCGATGAAGGCAGCCAAGAAGACGATGAGGACGTAGATGAGGCCCCAGGTGAAGCCGATTGACGGGTGGAGTATACGCCCAACCCACACGTAATCGTTGCCTGTCCTAGGCATCAACACCCCTATCGCCCAGTAGGAGAGCATCAGGAAGATGAAAGGGACCGCCGCGAGGAGGAGTGAACCAGTCAGATTCGCTCCCAGCGTGTTTCCGTAGAACCAGGGAAACTGGGTAATCGTGAAGACGAGCGCAAAGACGAAGACAGACGCGAAGAGCAGGGTGTCGATGGCCCCGTACTCTCTAACTAGGCCGGTAGCTTCACGGAAGAATTGTTTCGTCTGCAAGCCGGCTTCCCGTCCAGTCTCAAGTAAATTATATGAAGTTAACGCATCATTCTCCGCACAGTAGAGGTCCGGAAGCGGCAGGTTGCTTAGCGAAGTAGACTCGGCTCTTCGCTGCGGAAGGATATTAAGAACCTCATCGGCGCGGTCGGTGCTCGTGTCTTAATTGGACGAGAGGCCACTCTTCAAGGATATAGTTGACCTTTCGGTGGAGCTCAAGAGCTTGGATACGCCTGTCTTCCCCGGCGCCCCTCAGCCACTGAAGGCCACCATCCAGACCACGAAGGAAGACGGTTACCTTTCGTTTGTGTGGGCGTTCTCGGAGCACACAGCCACGCACACCGATGCACCGTCGCATATGGTCGAGGGGGGAGAGACCATCGACAGGATGCCTCTTCGACACTACGTGGGAAATGGACTCGTGCTGGACCTTTCCGGCAGACCTAAGCGCCATCCCATAAGCAGAGAAGACATTAGAAACGGGCTTGCTGCAGCAGGCCTGCAAGACCTGAACGCAAAGGGGTGGATCCTGCTTCTGCTTACGGGCTACACAGCAAAAAGCCGGACTCCTGACTGGTTGGAATATCCAGACCTCACTAAGGGGGCCTGCGACTTCATCATCGAGAAAGGGTTCGAGGCCGTCGGATTAGACTCCCCGAGCCCGGACCGACCCCCATTCGTGGCCCACAAGACTCTGCTCCCCAAGAAAGTCGTGATCTTCGAGAACCTGGCCAATCTCGACCGCGTGATGGGCAAGAAGTTCTTGTTCATCGGAGTCCCTCTGGCCCTCGTGGGCGGCAGTGCGAGTCCGTGCAGGGCAATCGGGCTCGTAATGTGAACGCGGCCTTTTCTCAGCCATACCGACGGATTCTCGCGCCCTGAATTGCGGCGGCTACGATTCTTTCTCGATCCTTGTTCGTGAGATGAGATAGGCAAAAGCGCCCAAGGCTAGAGCGGCCGCGACTGGCAGGAGCGTCAAGAGCAAGGTGTACCAGGACTTCGTCTGCCCACTCGTGGCGGTGGTGGCAAATTGAAGTGCGGCCGTAGGTGGGGGCCCTGTGGTAGACGCGGTCACAGTCGTTGTAGTCATAGTTGTGGCTGCCGTCGTCGCCGACAAGACGTTATGGAGGTCTTGCTTAACGGAAGGGGCGGCGCCCTCTAAT
>VBPQ01000218.1 GCA_005877185.1 Nitrososphaerota archaeon | reverse complement strand
CTTCTTCTCCTATTCGGGCTGGAGAGAAAGTCGATGCCTACCGTCGGCGCGGCTTCATGGATGGCTGGAGGGGGCGGGCAATTCACCTTCGCTATTGCTCTCATTGCTGCGCTAGGGATAGGATTTCACACCTTTGGTGAAGGCTTGGCGATTGGGTCTATCGTCCCAAACGCGACCTCGATCCTGAATGCCATAGGAGGAATCGGTCCCGGGGTTGCGTACGTTCTCCACAAGTTCCTTGAGGGGCTCGTGGTTGGAGCCTTCGCGATGCTTGCGAGAAGTCGGTACAGCCAGATTGGAATCTTGGGTATCGCTTCCGGGCTGCCGACCTTGTTGGGGTTCCTCCTCGGCCTGCCCTCCATCGTCGAGTCGACGTACTTCTTCGCTCTGGGAGCCTCGGGCGCGGTGTACATCGAGTTCAAACTGATTCCAAAGATCTTCGAAGGCGGGGCAAGATTCAGCACCCTCGTCTTTACACTGATCGGGTTTTACTCCATGTACACGGCCGGACTCTTCCACGCGCTGATTCATTGAGGCGCCCGAGGACTAGGCTAAGACCTGACTCCGAAGAAGAGGGCGAGGAATCCTAGCGCGACGACACCTGCTCCTGCCCCACCTATCAAGAAGTTGTTGAAGTAAAGGAACCCCGGTATCGTGACCGCGACCACGCCGAATACTATCAGGGCAACCCCGAGTGCATAGAGCCTCCCACTCCTCATGGGGATGCCCATGCGCGCAGCCGCTGTTGCCGGCGCAGGCGCAATCCCAGCCTCAGGAGATCTGGTTGGCTGGGATGCAGGGGCTGCACGCCTGCCGAAGGTGGGAGGACCTCCCTTGAGGAGCCCTATGGGGAGGAAGAGAATCCCGAAGGCGAGCAGTATGCTCGAGGTACCCTGCGCCGCAACGGGTTCGGGGGTAGGTATGATGCAGACGCAAGAATCCTTGGCCGGCGTCAGAGGACCGTTGAAGAGGTACACTCCCGCGCCGCCGATCAGAATAAAGAAGAAGGCGAGAGTCAGAAACTCAGAGTCCAACTACCTTGAATCGAAGCTGGAAGATTCTTAAGCGTTTCGCGGGAGTAGGTGTGTCGAATAACTTAACGAATGGGCACTGCCGAACACAATTCGTCCTGCCCGTCGATTTCGCTATGGGTTGTTCCCCATGAACAGGTTGTAGACCGACGCCTTCATGAGCAGCTCGTTGACGACGTTCTCCCACCTCACCGATCTGATGTGCTCCCCGAACGTCCGCTTGAAGGAAGATATCGCCGACTCCACCCTCGCCCTCTGACCGTATCCGTGCCTCCTCTTCCATCCCTCCCTGTCTCTGAGTTGCTCGATCGCGACGAGCTTCCTGGGCATGCAGCCGTACGCGTGCACGGAGGCGTCCTTCCTTACCTTGATCACGGGTTCTATCCCGTTCGTGTCCAGGTACCTGAAGTTCTCCCTCGAGTCGTACGCTCCGTCCCCTATCGCCCTCGTCACGCTGGCTCTCGACGATGCCTCTTCCACGAGCGGCACGAGCATCCTCCGGTCGTGCACGTCATCCTTCGTGACCCGCATCGAGAGTATCTTCCCTGTCTTCACGTCCACGGCGAGGTGGACCTTGATGAACCCCCTCTTGACCGCCCACTTCTGCCTTATCCACTCTCCCCTGTTCGAGACCTTGATCCCGGTGGAGTCAACGGCTATGGTGACGTCCTGCTCTGGGTCTACGCCTGGGTCCAGCTCCACCTTCACCCTTGATATCCGCCACCACATCGTGGTGTAGTCCGGGACCCTCAGCCCTTCCACGTGCTCGGAGAACATCCTCACGAACCCCTCCAGCTCCCTGTAGGGAAGCAGGTATGCGTGGACGGCTGCGAGCATACTCATTAAGGAGCCTGGATAGCGATACCTTGCTCCATCCTTCTCCTCGTTCATCCTCCCTAGTTCTCCGCTCCATCCAGACAAAAAATCGGTATCGAAGAGCAGCTCTCCCCTCCTCACCAACGACTCGTTGTACTCCTTCCAGTCTCGCTTCTTCTTCGTGACCATCCCGTCACGATAGGAGACTCT
>VBPQ01000222.1 GCA_005877185.1 Nitrososphaerota archaeon | reverse complement strand
GACGGTTCGAGTTCGTCACCAACGGCGATGATGCCACCCTTCACTACGCTGCACATGACGCCGAGGACGTTGCCATTCTTTTGCGAGATCGTCTCAAGAATCTTCCCGTCGTAGGGTAGGTCGTCCTGTTTCATCGTGGTGACCTTGCATCTTCTGTTTGTCTTCTCGACTCTGAGCGTGGCCTCGGGACCAATCCGTATCGTTTCGCCTACCCAGGACTCCTCGGCGAAGCCATTCCTCCCCGGCGGCGAATTCACGACGATGTTAGGGCGGAATCTCCTTGGGTCGAAGTCACCTTCAGGATAGAGGTTTTCCATGCTATTCAGCGAGGCAGTCGTTACCAGATGAAGCGCCCGACCAGATCTTAGTCTGGTCTCAGCGACCTGCGGGAACTCCATGAGCTTGACGGGAACCCCCAGCGTCTCCCGTATTTGCGTCTGGAAGTCTGGGTCGCCCGATGATAAGACTCGCCCGTTGGGAGTTATGATGTCGAGTCGCGTAGAATCCCCCTGAGCGAACCGAGCCTTCAGGTCCAGCATGCTCGGGAAAGCCAACGTCTCCCCCCAGCGGTGCGCGTATGTCACGGGGTCGATCACTCGGCCAGCTTCGGAATCGTGGAAGACATAACGGTGGTCGCCAACGACTCCTGCCGCGCGGATCTCAGCCGTCTGCAGTCTCTCACCCTGAAGGCCCATCACCGGATAGCGCCAAAGGTCGCGCACACTTCCGAGCTTGGTCCGCATGGTATCGTAAGGGATTGAATGCTCACTCGTCTTAACTCTTGCTCATTCTGATTCTCGATTGCTTCGCGACGCGGGAGGAGGCCTACTCCACAGTGGAGGGAGAGGCGGCGACCCCCTCTATCCCGAATATGTTAACGGACTTCACGTTGACGAACTCCTTCAGGCCGTACCTCGAGAGCTCCCTTCCGATTCCGGAATTCTTTATCCCGCCGAAGGGCATCCTTGGGTCTGACTTCACGAGGTCGTTTACGAAGACCATCCCGCTTTCGATTCTGCTGGCCAAGTTCCTAGCCTTCTCGCCGCTGCTGGTCCAGAGGCTGGAGCCGAGTCCGAACTCGCTGTCGTTCGCGACCTCAATCGCTTCTTCGTCGTCTTCCGCCACGTAGATCGGCGCGACCGGCCCGAAGACCTCCTCCCTCATCACCTTCATCCCTCTCTTGACCCTTTCAAGGACGGTCGGCTCGTAGAATGTGCCTCTGCCGCCCCCGGGGCGTCCTCCCATCGAAAGACGCGCTCCCCTCCTCACCGCCTCCCTGACCTGCAGGTCGAGGGTCCTCAGCTGCCCGCTCGTCGCCAGGGGTCCCACGTCCGTCTTCGGGTCCATCGGGTCACCCAGCTTCTTCTTCCCGAACTCCTCGATGAATGCGTTAGAGAAACGCTTGGCGACTCCCTTCGTCACGATGAACCGCTTCGCGGCGATGCAGCTCTGCCCTGAACAGATTAACCGAGCGCTTGCCCCGACCGTCGCGGCCTTCTCTGCGTCCGCGTCGTCGAGCACGATGTAAGGGTCGCTTCCCCCCAGCTCGAGGACAAACTTCTTGAGATTCTTGGCCGCCATCTCGCTGATCGACCTCCCCGCCTCCACGCTGCCCGTGAAAGAGACTCCCTGGACGTAACTTGACCCGATCATCTTCGCTGTGACTTCGTGGCTTGTTATCACCGAGCCGAAGACCCCCTCGGGGAACCCAGCCTCCTCGAAGGCTCTCTCCACTGCGAGGGAGGAGCCCGGGCAGACGTTCGAGTGGCGCAGCACGGAAGTGTTTCCGGCCACGATCGCGGGTATCGCGAACCTGAAAACCTGCCAGAATGGGAAGTTCCAGGGCATCACGGAGAGAACCACCCCCAGCGGCTCGAAAGCCACGTAGCTCAGCTTGGCGTCGGTGCTTGCCAGTTCCTCGCCCAGCCATCGGGCGGCGTTTTCAGCGTAGACTTCGGCGGTCCAGGCGCTCTTCTCGACCTCCGCCAGGGACTGGGAGATCGGCTTGCCCATCTCGGTAGTGATGAGCTCGGCGTATTCGCGCTTTCTCGAACGCAAAGAAGTTGCTAGCTT
>VBPQ01000216.1:554-2874 GCA_005877185.1 Nitrososphaerota archaeon | reverse complement strand
CCCTTTCCAGCTCCTTAAGGAGCGACCGGACGACAGTCTCTCTGAGGTTCAGAGATTGGGAGATGCTCTCCACCTCTCTGTCGTGCTCGTCGAGTATGTGGAATAGGATTCTCTTCTTGTCCAGATCCTCCAGCTTGCCGGCGATTCTGGCAGCCTCCGTCATGGCCGCGTTCCGCACGGACAGCAGTGCAACGCGCTCTTCTTCAACTTCTCTCATCATTCTGTCGACATCACCCAGTATCTCTGAGACAAGAGAAAGGCTACCTCTGTCATCCTGCCTCTCGAGAGCGTCCCGCACGCGCTTGCTCAGCAGTCCGACCTCCCTCGATGGCTCCTTGACCGGGAGTGCCCCGAAGGCGACGGCTCTCTCCATGAAGAGGTTTGGCGCCAGGTCCATCGTTATCGAGACGCTCTTGGCCAACGAATACCACTTCCTCTTCCCGCCGCTCGGGTTCCGGCTCTCCTCAACAATCGAAGTCACCAACCCCGCACTCTCCATTATGGAGAGATGCTTCGCGACGAGAGGCTGCCCCAGGCCTAACTCTTTCGAGAGCTGCAGAGCGTAGGACGGCCCGTGGCTGAGCCGCTTGATTATCCTCCGCCTGACGGGGTTCTCTATGACCCGAAGGACAGCATCAAGTTCTTCCTGTTTCATGCCAAGTCATTACTTGTTAAGAAAAAAGGGAGGAAGACCTACTTTAGGTCTACCCTCCGCGCTTTCTCCTCAAGCTTGCCCTCCTTCTTGGGGAGTTTCAGCTCGAGGACTCCGTTCTTCATGGTCCCTTCGACTTTCTCGGTCGTGACCCCCTCCGGCAGTGTCAGGTAGCGCTGGAAGTAGGAATAGGATTTCCGGCTCTGAGTTCCGTCCGCCTCCTTCCTCTCTTCGTCCGTCTTCTTCTCGGCCGTCAGTTCGAGGCCGTTCGAGTTGACCCGCACCTCCACGTCGTCCTTTCCGAAGCCGGGCAACTCGGCCGTCACGATGAATTTGTCGCCACGATCTTGGATGTCGAAGCTCGGCTCTCGCCTGTTCGGGTCGAAGAGGAACGAGCGCATTGAAGTCGGGAAGAAAGGCTCGATGAATTCGTCGAACGGCCTCATGAAGTTGTCGAATATGCTGGCTAGTCCACCGCTGCGAATAGCCAGCCCACCTGGCTCACGACCGGACCGTTTCTGGGACTTTCTTGCGTTCTTGTCTGCCATGTTGTTCTCACCTGGTATATGACGGGTAGTAGTACACCTTTAAAAGCCTTTCGCAGCCGGCCAAGGGCTGCTACAGCCTCTGAACGGCACGCGAGTTCTGCCAGAGAAAAATGGGCGTCAGTTAGCAGCGAGTCCTGCCGCGCCAGCAGGAATTCCGCTAACTGTTGATAGCCAGGTAAGGCCTCCCTCCTCTCCCACGCTGAAACCCTGAATCTCGTGCGCCCCAGAATCGAAGACGTAGAGAAAGCGGCTGTTTTTGCTCAAGGTCATGTCGTTCGGCCCGGCATGAGTCGTGGCTGCTACCGATTGGAGGAGCTTGAGCGCCCCCCCTTCTCCGATGGCATAGCTTGAGATTGTGCCGCTGGCAGCGTTTGCGGTGTAGGCGAAATGGCCGTTCTTGGTGACTGCGACCCAGCAGGCTGCTTTCTGTCCGTCTGCGACGGAGCCGCTCACCGTCCTCAAGACGCCCGTCTCCGAGACGGTGTAGGATGAGAGAGCCCCGCTCACGGCTTCGCTAACGATGAGATTTCTCTGTTATCGAATGCGAACCCGAATGGTTCTGTTCCATGTGAGACATTGGTGGCCGGGCCAGCCGCAACGCCGCCTTCGTCGACGGTGTACGCGTCGATTATGTTGGTCGTCTTCTCAGTGACGATGAGGACTGTTCCTTGAGGATTGAAGGAGATCTGCGCGGGTGAGGTTACTCCGCTGAGAGGCTCGACCGAACCGGGAATCGGGGACAGGCTGTCCTCCTCGCTCAGGCGAAAGCCAGCGATGTTGGCTGGGGTTACAGCGTCGCCCGCGTTGAGCACGTAGACCCACCGTTCGTGGACTGTAACGCTGATGGGCGTCTTTCCACCAGAGCTGATCTTGTCGGTGATGGCAAGCGCAGTCGACTCGTCGCTGACCCTGAAGACGGTGACGTCGTTACTCCCCGCGTTCACGGCAAAAAGCCATCTGCCGCCCTGGCTGAGGGCGAGCCCACCTTGGTCGCCGAGACCGCTTCCGGTGCCGAGTCCCGCTGTAGGGAAGCTGCTCAAGAAGCTCAAGGAGCCGTCTGCTCCCCTGCCGTAGGCGAGCACGCTGTTCCCAGCGGAGGAGTTGGTCATGATGAAGACGG
>VBPQ01000216.1:0-525 GCA_005877185.1 Nitrososphaerota archaeon | reverse complement strand
GCTAGGGTTGAGAGGATGATTGGAGATTTTCCGTTACTGTTTTTCACAATTCCGGGCGCCGCTCTTCCGTATTTAGTGGTATTTCGAAATCAGTTACAGATTGGTTACAAATTACCGCTCGGCGCGACCTTGAACTTCAGTTTAAGGCAGAGGTCCTCGAAGGTCTTGAAGTGCGCCTCGAGCCAGGGGTGAAGGAAGTACGTCAAGCCGTAGTGTTCGCCCGTCGTGCTCACTAGCGAGTTCTTCTTGAGCACCTCGATGTGGTGCTGAACCGACCTGTACTCGAGTCCGAGCCTCTTCGAGAGCTGGTTGATGTTCCCAGGGTGCGCCTGAAGCTCCCTGATCAGCCTCGCCCTGGTCTCACCGCCCCTCGTCGCTCCAAGCAGGTACCAGAGGAGTCGGCGCAGGTCGGGGTCGTCGTCCACCACAGCCCGCCGACCCTTCAGATTCTATTTATCCCTTGGAGAGTTGAAAACCTCGAGATTTTGAAATAAACTTAATACTCTCAGCCCGCCTCAAAAAGCT
>VBPQ01000221.1 GCA_005877185.1 Nitrososphaerota archaeon | reverse complement strand
GCCGTAAAGTCGAGTTTCACATTCGAGGGGGCAGAAGGACCTAAAGAAGTGTAAGCGTAGTAACCGCCTCCAGCTGCAGCTGCAACAACCACGACCCCAACTACTGCTTTTCCTACTGTGCTAATCGCCTGACGCCTTGTCATCGGCTGGGATAGAATACCGTCAATGGCTGGAACCTCGTTATGGACGTCGTCTTGGTGGCTCTTCGTCCTCTTGGACTTGGCCAACGCACGATTTGGCACGATTGTGTTATTTATCCCTTCTCAAGGCCCTAGAACAGTCTCAAAAGGCCACCAATCCCTGTTTTTCCCATCTTACCAAACATTTTATTTGGGACTTGCGCGTTTGCACCTGAGTGACTGGATTGAAGTTGTTCATCGACGGTGAATTTGTGAACTCCGAGAGAGGAGACACGTTTGAGGTTAGGAATCCCGCGACTAGCGAAGTCGTCGGTACGGCCGCCAAGGGGACGCGAGAGGACGTCCGAAGAGCTGTGGACTCCGCGAAGGAAGCATTCCGAACGTGGTCCGAAATTGAGCCTTTGAACAGAGTATGCGCCCTTTTCAGTCAATGAGCAAACGATTTTCGGAATATCTTGTCACAGTCCCAGCGGGTAGTCTATGGAATACGTTCCTCCGCCGAGAAACAAGAGAGCCAGTGCGCCGCCGAGGTACATCAGGTCCTTCTCGTAGTCCGAGAGAGACTTTTTGCCCAGCCTCTTCCTCTCAACCAAGATTCCAAGGAACTGAAGAACGAAGAGGAAGGCGACTGTGGGCGTGAGAAAACCCAAGACCAAGAACACTCCACCGAACAGCTCGAGGATTCCTATGAGCAAGCCGAGCACTCTCGGCAGTTTCATCCCTGCGAGCCAATCCTGCGTCGCCTTCCTCCTCGAGGACAGCTTCGGATAACCGTGGGTGGCTAGTAACCCGCCGTAGAAAAACCTGAGCAAGAGTATGCCGACCTGGTACTGCGAGGTCAGGACTTGGAATACCATCCCGCGAGATTCGCGAACCACTTCCTTATGAGCATAGCCTTCAGGCGTCGCTCCGCGCATGATCGGTGTCCAGTTCCGGAGCACGCCCAAACTTGCCTCGACAGGGCCGCAGACGACCAGCACAGGACGCCTGAGTGCTGCTTCCTCCTCAAGCGCCTCCCTGACAATAACCTCATCGGGTCTATGAAATATCATATTCGCCAGTGTGAGTAGGAACTGGTCTCCCATAGGGAGAAGGATCCGCCCCAATCCTTTAGACGAGCCTCTTGGGACCAACCAACCCGATTGGCCCTCGATCTTTCCGGGGTGACGACTCTGTTAAGCGCCACAAGTTCAGTCGCCGTAATCGCAGGGGCCCTCTTCATCGTTTTTCAGTTGAGGCAGAACGGCAAGCTAATCGAGGCCACGGTGAGGCAAAACAGGACCAACGTCTCCATTGCGCTCATCGAGAGAATCACGGACGAGTCCTTCGCGAGAAGACGCAAGCAGATGTACGACGTCGTGAAGAAGTTCGCCTCGAGAAACTGGGAGGGATTCGAGGGGACGCTGGAAGACTTTGAGGTTAGGAACTTCGCGTACCTCTACGAGCTCATGGGGCAGCTGGCGAGAGATGGAATCATCGACCTCTCGACGCTGAAGAACGCGCTTCAGTACCTGGTGGTCTACGACTGGCAGACGTTCGCTCCCATCGCCAAATACCTGATGGAGAGCTACAAGATCACCGCGAACCCCTGGGGCAGCTTCGAGTGGTTGGCTGAGGAGACGAGAAGGCAGATGCAAGGGCGGGAAAGCTCGGCTCAGACACAGCGGTAGAAGTCCATTCGGCCCACAGAACCGCCTTTCACCCATCTGGAACTGCCCGCTGGCAGTCTGTCACGCTTTCTTTCGTTTCGCCACTACTAGCTCGTAAATGCGCTGTGGGTTCTGGTGAGAGTCGGATATCTCTACCCCGAACGGTGTTAGCGCATCCTCGACCGCGTTCGCTATCGCAGATATCGGCGTTCCGCCTCCCTCCCCGACCCCCTTTATCCCCTTTGGTGCGAAGAGAGAAGGAGTCTCCATACTCTCTGTTACGAGGTCGGGTACCTCGAGGGCCGTCGGAATGAGGTAGTCCACCCGTGTACTGCTCTTGAGCTGCGCCTCATCATCATCTTCACAGTTCTCGTACATGGCAGCCCCTATACCATGAGCCGCCGCTCCGTGCACCTGTCCCTCGACGATCATCGGATTGATCTGCTTGCCACAGTCGTCAACTATGGCGTACTTCAAGATCTTGAACTTCCCAGTCTCCGAGTCCATCTCGATCACTGCGGCGTGGCTCTGGTAAGAGTAGGTGAGTGTTTGGTTGAGTCTCCACTT
>VBPQ01000220.1 GCA_005877185.1 Nitrososphaerota archaeon | reverse complement strand
AGGTAGTCTGCGAAGAGTGTTTCGTGAAGTCGGTCAACAGGAGAAGAGCGAAGGAGGATCAGGAGAAATCACATTGAGACGAGGATCCCGGTCAGGTACATGAGAATCATCCCCAGAACCACTCCGAGGAATGTCCTCTCCGCCCTCGAAGCCATGTAGGCGAGCCTGACAAGCTGTACTATCACGTACAGTAAGGCGCCTCCTGCCACCGAGAAGAAGAGAGAGCCGATCGCTTGCGAGTAGGCAACGAAACCAATCATGCTTCCGAGAATAGTAGGGAAGCCAGCGAGAAAACCCATCGCGAGGGGCTCCTTCATTCTCAGGGGCAGAGAGGCGACGGGGGCGACGATCCCGAATCCCTCCGTGCCGTTGTGAAGTGCGAATCCGACCACGAGTACAGAAGTGAGAGCCAACTCCCCCGCAGAGTACGCGGCCCCTATCGCGAGACCCTCCCCCAGGTTATGCATCCCTATCCCGACCGCAATCATGTAAGCCGTGAAGAATCTCGCCTTCTCACGCTCTCCCGCAACCCCTGCCCTGTCGAGAATCGTGACGGCGTCGACCCGTCCCCTCCTAGCGGCGAAGAGGGGGGCGAAGACGCCAGTCGCTAGTCCAACTACGAAGAGGAGTGAGTTCAGGCCCGGACTCCCGGCCAGTTGAACCCCCTCCCCGGTGACCTCGACGAAGAGGAAGAGGAGTATTCCTAGAGAGATGCTTACAACGAGGCTACGCCAACTCTCAGGGATCCGCCTCATGAACCAGAGAGGAACCAGCCCAAGGTAAACGGGGACTAGCCCCGCGACTGCTCCCAGCGCGGCTGCGAATAAGAGACTCGCCAAAACGGGACGAGCCCGATATTATAACATATGTTATTTAAAGGCGGACTCGGCAGATGTGATGCCCACACACACGATTCAGCATCGCGGAGCACCGGGTGATGACATCGTAGTCCAGCGCCTAGCGTATGGCCGGACGCCCAGAACCCCATCGATGCTCGTGGCTGCTCCCGGTGAGCAGCGAGCGAGCGACTTGCCGCCCAAACAAAGCCCTTCCCCATTCGTCGCTTCGACCTGGAGAAAATTTCTGCAATCCGCTCAGCAAGTTCGGCCCGCCGAAAGGAGAAGGGTTTCCTGAACTCCTTCCTTCCTCCCTCCCTCTCTCCCTCACCATGCAAGCTGCCGAGGGTTGTTGCCGCCCATCCCCGCATTCTGGGAGCTTCTCCTGGGTCGGCCAAGCCAAAGAAAAGAAAGAGGTCGGCTGGCAGCGACGAGACACCGACTCTAGAAGTCTCGAGCGCACAATGAACTGCAGCCTAACGTGTCAGGCCAACCTTGTACCGTTGGGAACCCCTCTTTCGGGCTGTGCGAGTATTACCTTTCCATCCTCGACAACGAAACCAGTCGTGAGAACCTCGGAGACGAATTTGCCGACCTGCTTGGGCGGGAAGTTCGTGACGCAGAGAACTTGCCTCCCGACTAGGTCATCTCTTCGGTACAGCCTGGTGAGCTGCGCGCTGGACCTCTTGATTCCAATCTCATCCAGTCTATCCAGAGCTTGTAGGCCGGTTTTCTCGCGTCTGGAAACTCCTCCGCCATGACTACGATCCCTACTCGGATCTCAACTCGCTCAAAGTCTTCCCACGAGAGATGGGCATTCGCGTCGTCGAGCCCTCTGGCGTCTTAAAGCCTCTCGATGGCTGCCCTCTCCTCATCCCTCAGCCTTCGGCGGATGCTCGCCTGCCTGAATCGAAGTTTTTCCTCCGCCGTTTCGAGAAGAAGCTTCGGGACGGGAGTAGGCCGGCCCTTTGAGTTGAGTGCAACGTAAGTAAGGTAGCACGACCCGGTCTGGACGGACCTTCCAGTTCGTGGGTCCTGCGCCTCGATCCGAACACCCACCTCCATCGATGTCGTTCCAACGTAGTTTACCGCTGCTTTCAGTATCAAGAGGTCGCCGATGTAGACGGGGGCATAGAAGTTCATCCTGTCGATGGAAGCGGTCACCACGTTCGTTGCTGCGTGGCGGAATGCCACTATCCCAGCTATCTCGTCCATGTACTTCATGATTGAGCCACCGAAGACGTTTCCGGCGATGTTGGCGTCTGTGGGCATCATGAGACGATACGTAGTCATCGCGGATTCGGAGACCCTCCTTGCCGCCAGCCGCCGCTTCCGCATCTGGCGAGCAAGGATAGGGAGACGTTCATAAACGTAATTTTCTCTTGGCCGCACGTGGAGTACATCACCCCAGAGCAGATGATGAAGGAGGAGGCACGCGCCTCAAGCTTTGGCATTGGCGCCGGGAAGTTGATGGAGAACGCCGGGGCGGAGGCCGCGCGAGAGGTGGAGAGAAGGT
>VBPQ01000219.1 GCA_005877185.1 Nitrososphaerota archaeon | reverse complement strand
TTGGTCCAGGGAGGCTATCATGAATATCCCCACGATCTTTGCCCTTGCTCTCTCGGCGAGGCGTGCGAGCGCCTCGATCGTCGTCCCAGACCTTACCATGTCGTCGACCACTAGAATGTGCTCTCCTTTCTTGATCGCGTTCTTCGGGAGGTAGAGGTACTTCACGGAGGAGGGGGAGTAGACGACCTTCTGCTCGAAGAACTCCTCGACGCCCAGGTCCTTCTCTGCCCTGGCGACAGCGAGGTTGACGTTGAACTCTCCCGCGACCTCGACCGCCAGGGGTATCCCGTCCACCTCCATCGTGAGGACCTTGTCCACCGGGACGAGGCTAAACTCGCTGTAGACCACCTTCGCGACCTGCCTCAGCAGGCCGACGTTCGATGTCACGCCGCTGATGTCGTAGGAGCCGTCCGCGGTAATTCTCACTTGGTCTGTGACTATCTTCCTCAGGAGCCTCTCCCTGAATGTCGCGATGAACTTCTCCGACCTCGAGGCGCTCGGAAGGACGTGTCCTCTGACGTATCTGCTCAGTATCGGAGCCGAGAGCCCGAGAATCGCGGAAAGCTCTCTGTAGCTGTAGCTCTTCTTCAGCGTCGCCAGCAGCTCGACAGAAGAGATCCTCGTCTTCACGTCGGTGACTCTGCTCAGGGCTGATACTTAGCGTAGGCATGTTAAAAACGTTAGATTCCTCTCGCGAAGTGGACGCGCCCACCCTATCGATCTATAGGCAGAGCGTCCTCACCCCGTTGGGGCTTTAATTCTCTGCGCACGTAATCATTTGATGGAGCTTACCAACCTCTGGACAGCATCCGGCGCTTACATTCCCGGATGCGAGGTCTGCAAGTTCATGAAGGGTGAGTGAAGGGAATTGTCATTCTAAGGCCTCAATTAGTGTCTCAGCTCTCTCAGGGTCAAGGGCTCCAATCGGCCTCATGCAGTCTTGCCGTTCAAAGATCCTTTGTCGTGAGTTGCGACGATCAGCGTCTGCCCTCTCTTTGTGTTGCCCCCTCCCTTCACGATCGAGTTGCGAAATTTTCCAGTCGGCAGTTCAGCCAGGCATATCATATGTATCCCGAATCAGCCGGAACAGACGTTGAGGGCGGGTCGGTTGACGAGCGAGGAGGTACCGAAGGAGAGCGACGAGTTGGCGGGAAAGCCATAACATTCATCTTGTCACAAGAGGCTATCGAATCTTTGTCATCCAGACCTCGAACTCCTTGTCCACGAACTTCCATTCAGGATTGAGCCTTGTGTCACGAAGCTGAGACAGAAGTGCTCCGAAATCTCGCTGGTGCTTTTCTTCGAACTCGAAGTAGGTCAAGAAGTCGTAGTCGAGTTGCATTCCCAAGTAGCGCGAGTGGTACAGCCTTCGAAAGATCCGGTCAGCAAACTTCAGTCCGATGGCCGTATGGCCTTCCCAGGATCCCGTCTTCTCGAAATAGGCCTGGCGTTGGTCTTGCGCGAGCCTCCACCACTCCTCAGACTTGCGAATCGGAATCAAGACCGCGAGTGTGTTCTCAGAGGCGGTGAGCTCAGGCAGGGAAATTCTGTCGAGGACTTCGCGATGCTGATTACTGGTGTAGTGCGAGTGCTGTGCCACCCCGAAGAACTGGTTCACTGGCACGTTCTTCGGGCCCTTAACCCCTAGGCGCAGCGGCCTGGGAGAATCGAGACGGACGACGCTCCAACCTCGCGTGAGATTGTACGCTATCCCTCGAACCGGTACGATATGTCGAATTGTGTAGTGAGTGACAGTCCCCCCCTCATTGAGAAAGGGTTTCAGGGCCCTCTCGCTGGGCGCTACAACAAAGCGGACCCAGACGTAATCTGGTATTCTGGCTGCCATCTTTCCTATTCTCTCATTCCTCCAATGCTACATATTTCGCCGTTACGTAACGAGCGCAAGGAATCTAGAGGTGACGTCCTCCTACCCCTGAAGGGGTAGGCTTCCCGCTTCTTTGCTCGGGCTTGCCATCTCCCTGAGGGAGGGCAGAGGCCCTTGCTCTGCGGGTGACGAGCCCCCGTCCGGGGCCGGGCTTCTTCTTCTTCTTCCCAGGATGCCAAGCCTCTTGATGA
>VBPQ01000212.1 GCA_005877185.1 Nitrososphaerota archaeon | reverse complement strand
TCAGCGTCATCTTCTTCTTGACGTCTCTTCGGAAGAGCGACTCAGCAAATCGGAAGAAGAGGGCGGGACTCTTGATCGCGGCAAGCGCATTTATCATGGTTGCCTTGCGACTCCTGACACCAACACCGTTCCTCCTTCCCCTGCTCCTCGCCGTCGACCTTGTGATGTTGGCCTACGCGGTCAAGAACGCTGGTGCCCTCTTTCTTGCCACACCCCCCAGGACTCTCGCGATCGTCCTGATTCCTCTCCTGATCCCCTTTGTCGCGATTGAGGCGGGAGCCGCCCTCAGGTGGGTGTCAAACGGGTTCGATGGGGCAGAGCCGTTTTTGGATAATAGTTGGGCGCTCAGCGCCCTCGAGATAAAGCTCACGAGCGTCCTGAATCCCATTCTTCCCAGACTCTTCCTTCTCTTGTTGGCTGGGTGGCTGCTTACCCTCTTCGTATCCTCCCGCTCACGGGGCGCGAAGGCTTCGGTTGCAGCGCCGGCTAGCCCGGGATCGATTCCCGATGGCGTTGTAGCTTCGTCAAGACGCCTCGCAAACCCTGCTACGACCCTGCTCCCCGTGTCGCTCGTCTCGGTGGTCTTCGTGTGTCTTTACTCATACCTGCCCGCCATCAATCCCACTTCATCCCTGGTCGGCGTTGACCTGACCTCCGAAGGTCAGTCCTACTACATGGATCTGAGCAACGCACTGAGCCTTCCTCCGTCGGCTGCTCTTGCATCCTTGATCCACTCCGACCGCCCGTTGTACCTTCTCTTCCAGTATTCGGTCGGCCTGGCGGCAGGTTCCCCTGACCTGGCAATCCGACTAATCCCTTCCATCCTCGGCCTGCTGCTCGTGCTGTCAACCTTCTTCTTTGTGAAGACAGGTACACGGGACGTCCTGCTCGCGGCGACCTCCGGTTTGTTCGCGGCCTTTTCATTCATCGTAACTGCTGGAATAGACGGCGGGTTCTACGCGGACTGGCTCGCCCTTATCGAGACCTTCGTCTTTTTCGCTTTCGTCTTGCGCGTGCAGGAAAGACGGACCGTCAAGCGTGCAATCCCGGCGCTACTCCTCGGAGCCATGGTCCTTGTGACCCATCCGTGGACCGGCGTCGCTGTGATGCTCATCCTCTCCTCTTACATGGTTCTGACAGCAGTGTTCTCGGGAAGGGAGCGACGCTGGAGAGACGCGGTGGTCCTAGTTTTCCTGGCCGTGGCGGTGGTAGCTGGCGGCCTAGCATTTGATTATCTTCGCCCTTCGATTCTCCCTGGTGTCCAGAGGACCGCGTTCCGGATCCTTTCAGACTTCAACCTTGGCAACGCGTTGATAGCTCCTCAGCGCCTCGACCCCGCCTTCACCGACTTCCTAGGAGGTGTCTTGCTGAATTCTGCAATCCTGCTGCTTGGCATAGTCGGGGTAATAGCATCCTCGAGCCATCGAAGACAATTCTCCCTGTTACTCTTCGCCTGGACGTCGGTCGTGATGTCTGGCGTTCTAACGCTCAACGAGAGCTTCACGACTATCCTGCCTCGTCTGCTGTACACCCTGCCTCTGCCTGTTCTCTCTGCTATGGGATTCCTCTCGCTCACGCGCTACACGGCAGGCTTTGTAGCTGGACCGACCGGCGAGCAGAGAAGGCTTGCAAGGCTTCTTACGGTGCTCATGTTTGCCTTCATCTACGCGCTTCTCCTCGCTTACAGTTTGCGAATAGTTGACATCGTTCCCAGCGCGTGACGCGTATTCGCCCCTTCTCCGCCCTAGGAGAAAGACGCTCTTTCATTCGGTCAAACTCTCCTAGACTTGGGCCTCGCCGCTGCCTTCGAAACGACTTCCCAGCAGCGCCGATTCGTCCTGACCGAGGCGAAGAGGCGTTATGGCGTCAGCGATTATCGGTCAGGGTCATTTCGTGACCTTGAATGTGGCGGTGGTTGCGGGTGTCGAATAAGGCGTCGTCCCGCACTTGAACATTGCAGCCACATTATAGGTTCCTACAGTATTTGTGTTGGGCGCGTTGGTGAACGCGTCAGGGTAAGGAGTTGTCGTGGCTCCGTTCCCAGCGCTCGACGCTTTGAAGCTGACGGTCTTGGAATGGGACACGTTGTTGGGGTC
>VBPQ01000213.1 GCA_005877185.1 Nitrososphaerota archaeon | reverse complement strand
GGTGGTCGAAACACGCTTCGGGGCAAGGTGGTGGGCTTGACACGCGACGTCGAACTCCTCGAGTACCACGTACAGGTCGAGGACCAGATGATCAAAGTTCCACACGACCTCCACGATAAGTGGCGCCCATCGATTCAAGAAAGCGTCTTCATTGAGGCGCCGCCCGCTGCATCCACACTCTCACGGGCTCTCTAAGATTAATGCAAGGACCGGTAGTCGCACTACTCGAAACGAGGTCTACTCGAAATTGCCCGCGTAGGCTATTTCTGCTCCGCTTGAGAGAATCACGAATCCACTGACCGCCCCCCCAACTGAGGCGTTGAATGTAGTCTTAGAGGTTGCTGAAAATAGGATGATTTCCATAGCGGTCGGAGAGCCCACTGGACCTACAAGGCACTGCCCCAGGGGGGTGAAGACGTCTGTGGCACCGTTCCAAGTGACTGTGACGGTTATTATGGAACCCGTCCCGTTGCCTGTGTTGGATAGGCGGATGAAACTCCCAACTGCCGACGTACCGCACGTGAATGTGATGGTCGTACCGGAAGCCCTGAAATCTGCGGCCTTGAGAGATCCCGACAGCACCGTGACTGCTGGCAGCGGCCCTTGGGAAGAGGTAGAGCTTGATGATGTCACCGACGAGGGCGATGTGGAGGTTCCCTGCTGCCCGGAGGTACCCCGAGTTTGGAGATAGAATATTCCCACGGCGGCGAGGCCTGAGAGAATCACAACCAAGATCGCCAGGACGGCCCTTCCGACTCCTCGTCGGTTCTCTGACGCCCTCGGCTCGAAAAACACGATTCAAAGCCGCCCACGAGGTCAAGATATTCCTTTTGGTAACCCAGCCTCACTTTTTGGGCTCCTCGCCTCGGCGATTTTTTTTTGCCATCTGGCCTCGCCAGAGGCGATGGAGCGCTCAGGGAGTGCCAGAGGCTACCTCGAAGATGAGGATCGCCGCGGGTAAGCTCCCCGCTCGAGCCACAACGAACAGCCGGTGTAAGGCAGGGACGAATAGCGAGGTTCGAGCTCCCTCCCTCGTCGCCAACTTATCTACAACGGCGTATATGTTAGCAGAAGTTTGTCCGACGACATTTAGAAAGCCTTCTCCGCATGAAACATAAGCGAATCCAGTTGTCGAATCGTAGTAGATGTCGTCAGCGTCTGTCGATATGGTCACACTCGAGATGAGTTTTCCCGAGTTCGAATCAAAGACCAAGAGCCTGGGCGGGGACCAGGTGCCGACGAACAAGCGCCCCCCCTTCTCGTCCAGAGCCATCGGGAAGTTTGCGGTAGCGTCGTCGGGGGGCCAGCTGGTCATTAGCTTCCCCGTCGATTTATTCGCTACCATGATGAGGTCAAGAGTCGGGACGTTCGCGAAGATTCGCGTTCCATTCTCTTCCACCTGGAAAGACTCCGGATGGTTCCCGAAGTCGATCTTGGTGATGACTTGGTCGTTCGTCGCGTTTATGACGCCCACACCCGCGCCGTATCCCACTCCGAAGCTGACGTAGACCAGCTTGGAGGTTGGGTCGTACCTCATGTTGTCGGCGTCGCCCGAGAAGGAGATCGTTCTGACTAGACTAAAACTACCCGTGTCGATTACATCGACCGTCCCGTTACCCCCGTTCGAAACTAGGAGCGAGTGAGTCTGCGGGATGTATACCACGCCTTGAGGTTCGTTGAACCCCGTGATTGACCGTATCAGTCTACCCGAGGCAAGGTCCACGACGAATACCGAGTTATTCCCGAGCGCTGCGACGAAGAGCCTCTGCCCCTGCAGGTCGATATCCATGTGGTCGATCCGTCCCGCAACATTCTGAATCGGGATAGTCTGAATCAAGGAGAGGATTCCCTGGTTTGTTCCGGGTGTGGTCGTCGTAGCCCTCTCTGGCGCAAGCGGTTGGAACGCCACGAGCACGACTCCCACGGATACCAACCCTGTAATGATCAAACTTACAATCAGAACGATTCTCTGCTTCACTCTTCGAAACATCCCCAAACTAACCTTAAAGCCATTGGTTAGCCACAGCTCCACGAGAGAATGCGATGAAACTCATTCCGGTTATCTTTGTCGCCTTACTGATAGTTGCTGCCATCGCAGCCACCTACTTATTTTATTCCTCGAACGGAGGGAATGCCGGGACGCCAGAAGGAATCTCTGTCCTCATCAGAACAACCGGCTCCAACTACAGTGTGTACGTCGGGCTCAGGGACTCGGCGGGGAATTTCGTCTCATCGGCTGGAAACCTGAATTTTACGGTGGCGGATTCGCGGGGGCAAAGGCTCTTCTCCTATGCGAGGCACCTCATCGGAGCTGATTTCAAACAGTACCGAATCGACGGGAGCAGTACCTCGCTTAGATACTCCTTCAATTTCAGCGAGGCTGAACTGAAACCGGGAGTTCCGCTCCAGAACGGCTCAGGGGTGGCCCAAGTTATCTTCAC
>VBPQ01000217.1 GCA_005877185.1 Nitrososphaerota archaeon | reverse complement strand
TTTCCTCATAACGCCGGAGGAGCTTCAGTCGTATGTCCACCTTCCTGTCGGCGAGGTAGCAGAGTCTCTCCAGTCGTTGCAAGGCGCGACTTCAAACCGGGAATTTGCTCTGGGAACCGTCGCCGATGAGGAGCCTAATTCAACACACGGTGACAGTATCTCCTCGAGGCTCGTGCGGCTCGCGAAGGTGCCGAAAAATGAGGTGGCCCTGGAAGAGACCTCTGTCCAGCCTCTAGCTCACCTCGCAGCACCTACGGTGAGGACGTTCGAACTCGTGTACTCAGAGGGGAGGACCGAAGTGCTGCTTTCAGCGGAGACTGTAGAGGACATGAAGAAGTACGCCGAACTGCTCAGCTTGGTTTACGGGGGCATGAGGTTCGAAACTGCGGACCCACGCCCCGGTTTCCTGCGACGGCTGCCTGTCATCGTAGGTCTGACAGTCTGTAACCAAATCGAAATGAACTATGAACGGCGAAACTCGCCCTTGGCCAGGGCATAGAGAACCGAATCTTCCCAATGGCCATCTCTGAAAGCAGTCTTTCGCTTAATCCCCTCGCTTCTGAAACCTATCTTCTCAAGAGCTTTTTGTGATGGAATGTTCATTGTCGACGTGGCTGCTTCGATTCTGTCAACGGACTTCTCAGTCTTGAAGATGTAATCCACCAACTGACTCATTGCTTCGCTACCAAATCCTTTTCCCCTACTCGAAGTTTCGACGTAAACTCCCATGTAGCGACAATCTGCGCGCCGGCCCTTTTGCAGAAGAACCAGGCCGACTAGCATGTTATCTGAAGTCCTCTCAACGGCGAGGAATCTGCGTGCTTGCCCTTGCTTGAGGAAGACATCGAGCTTCTTTTTCATTGCTGTAAAATCGTCTTCCGCACCAAACCATCCAAACAGGAAATCTCCGTGAAATGTCGGATCTTTCAGCCAAGCATGAATCGCCGGAATATCCCCATGTCTGACTTGTCTCAACCGGACCGCGGAGCGGGGCATCCTCACGCAGCAGGTTACATCAACTCTAATTCAAACGTGTATCTTCACAGTTGTGGTTATTCCAGACGCACGGGCTCTGCATTATAAGGCATCAGGGGGCTTTTCACTGTGGTAAGCACCAACATCGACGTGGAGGATATGATGTTCCACGCCCTCTACATCGGCTCGACTGGCGCTGGAAAGACCAATGCGCTTCTCTACTGGCTTCTGAGGCTCTTCTCCAGTCGAAAGGATGTAGCGCTAGTACTAATTGACCCCCATGGAGATGCCGCGTTTGACCTCCTCAGGCTCGTCCCCAAGTCGGAGAGGGAGAGAATCGCCATCCTCGACCCGAACTTCGTTTCCTTCGGGCTCAATCCTCTTTCCCTCCCCCAAGGGACAGTGATTACCAACCGAGTGCAGGTGCTCCAGACCCAGGTCGAGGAGCTCTCCGCTCTCCTCTCTGACGTGTTCAACACCGACGCCTCGACAGCTCCGAGGATAATGTGGATTTTCAAGGGGGCCCTCTACTACATCTACACGCTCTCCGACAATCCTACATTCAAGGATCTCTACAGGATTCTGGTCGACTTCATTTCACTACCGAAGGAAATGATCGAGAGGATGCTCAGGTACAACGACCTGAAGGATGAGATTATACTCAGCACGATAGATGCGATCTCCAAGCTTCAGAAGGAGGCTTTCGCCCCCGTGGTAAACAGGATATCGAACTTCGTCCTCCCGCCGCAGTCGATGACCTCAAGGACGTTCTGCGCCCGCACAAGCAAGCTGGATTTCGACGAGATGACCCAGCCGGGAAGACTAACCATCTTCAGAATCACGAAGTCGCTGCCGTACGACTTCCGGAGGCTGATCTCGGCTTCCATCATGATGAGCTTCTACTTCGCGGTGGAGAAACGGGCGGCAAGGCTCGAGAGGGCAGGAGAACCTCCATCGGCCAGGACTCCGATTATCCTCGCAATCGACGAGTTCCAGAACATCAGCGACCTGAAGCTGCTCGACACCATCCTCTCCGAGTCGAGGAAGTACGGCCTTTACCTATGGATGGTGTCCCAGAACATTCAGCAGATACGCGACCAGCTCTACAGCGCGATAACGGGCAACGTCGGGCCGATATTCTGCTTCAGGGTCGGACCAGACGACGCGTCCAAGATGGCAGAGCTCGTCTCTCCCCGCTCGACCGAGGAGGTGAGAAAGGCTCTCATCTCGCTCCCCGACTACACTTGCGTCGTCAGGAAGAGGCCCCACGGTGAGAATGTTGCATCCAAGCCTCTGCTCATCGAGCCATTCCCGAAAGTCAGGGAGCCATTGTTTGGGAGGAGACCACCGATCTCGTCTACAAGAGCCTGAAGGACCAACTGGCAGCCGTAGCGCGGGAAGTAGAGCCCAAGAAGCCTGAGACGCCCAACACGGACCCGCAGATAGGAAGAACGGAAGAGATGATTCTGAATTACATCCTGACCAACGGATTCACGAGCAGGGAAGAGATCTCCCAGAAGTGCAGCGATAATGGGATTGAGATCGGAGTCAGGTCGGTTTCCAGATATCTCAGGATTCTGACAGAGAGGGGTCTCTTGAGAAGAGACGGAAAGAAGTATATGGTCAATAATCTGGCGAGAAATCGCGAGCATCAAAATACGCTGTGAAGGTTGCCATCATCAAAATTGGTCTATTGATAGGACATCCCCAGCTCTATATGTACTCAATTACTCCATCAATAATACATCAAGAAAGATTGGCCTCCGGCGCGCCCATCTTGAAATCGATGCGCAGGTGCCTCTCAGAGCGAATGGCCTCCTGGAGGTCCTTGTCGACCTTTGTCAGATACTCTCCGTGATGGATGTCGACTCCGTTGAGTAGGGCGAGGATGCGGACCGTTCCGTCCGGCCCCGCCCCACTGTAACCGCAATTGACCCCTGTAAGCAGGACGACGCAGTCCTCTATGTCAACGGTTCCTGGCGTAGCAGGGTCGCGCCTGAGGACGCCGAGC
>VBPQ01000215.1 GCA_005877185.1 Nitrososphaerota archaeon | reverse complement strand
GAGCTCGTTGAGTTCGTTGCTTCGCTCAATCGGCATCTTTGACTAGCCCGATACCGAGTATCCGGGAGGCTGAAGCTATCGCGGCATAGAGCCGGCCGAGGAGCCTAGGGTCACGCTCACGGGCCGCCTCACCAACGATCGAGCCGAGCAGCCTCAAGGCGCGGAGTCCGTCAATGTCATCGTCGAGGGCGCGGAGAAACGGCGTCAACTTTCCTCCGTCGGTCGCGGTCTCCTCTCGGGGCATTCGGCGCTTTACGGACCGGACCCTGTCCTTCCACTCCCAGTACTTCTCTTCGATTCGCTCGACCGAACCCTCGTCAAACTCCGCGTCCTTCCGGTGATGAAGTCCTGCGAAATAGAGCCTGACGGAGTTAACGTCGTGCCTTCTGAGCAGGTCACGCGCGTAGTATACGTTTCCTTCCGACTTCGACATCTTCCTCCCGTCGGTCGTGAGCAACCCGGTGTGCACCCAGTACCTAACGAAGGGCTTGAGACCGGTGAGCGCCTCAACCTGGGCAATCTCGGCCTCGTGGTGGGGGTAAATCAGCTCGCGCGCCCCGCCGTGTATGTCGTACTGTGGGCCGAAGTTGGCCACGCTGACGGCCGTGTCTTGGATGTGCCAACCGGGGGTTCCGAGTCCCCAGGGACTCTCCCATCTCTGCTCCGTGCTCGTCGCCGCGCGCCAGAGCGAGAAGTCGACCTGGTTTCTCTTCTTGGGCGATATCTCCAGCGGGCGGAGGGCCAGTTTGTCTCGTGACTGGCGGGAGAGCTTCCCGAAATCGGGGAACTTCTCGACATCGAAGTAGACTCCGCCGTCCGCCCTGTAAGCGTGCCCGTTTCGAATGAGTCCGGCGGCCTGCTGAATCATCACCGGGAGGTATCTTGAGACGCGCTCGAAGGAGCTTATCGTCGAAATCCCAAGAGCCTTCACGTCGCGAAGGAACGTCTTCTCGTTCAGTTCTAGGAAGCTTTCAACGGTACGTCTTCTCATCTTCGCGCCCTTTACGATGCTGTCGTCAATGTCCGTGATGTTGAGGATGAACCGCACGTCAAACCCGAGATACCTCAGATATCTCGCCAGCACGTCGTAGAAGACGTAGGTTCGAACGTGCCCCACGTGAATGTTGTCCTGAATCGTGGGACCGCACACAAACATCTTCACCTGGTCGGGGGTCAGGCTCTCGAACCTCTCCTTCCGCATCGATAT
>VBPQ01000214.1 GCA_005877185.1 Nitrososphaerota archaeon | reverse complement strand
AAAGCGTTATACTGCCGTCAGACGGAGCGGGGAGATGCATTCGTTGGTTTACGAGAGGAGGGTCAAATCGATGTCAGAGCTATTCGAAGAGCTCCGGGACCTGGAAGCAGACGAAGGAGTGAGGATTCTAGCGGAGGACGGGGGCAGGAAGAAGCTCGTATTCGTCACGAGGCATTCGGGAAGGTACTCCCTCGGAATCAGCGATGCGGAGGCGAGGAACGGTATCTGGGTCCCCAGGAAGAAGATGTCCTTCAGGGAATTCTCGGACCAGAAGACGCTCCGCGAGTTTCTGGCGGGACTCGTTGCGAAGCCGCTGACGGCCTATGTCTACTGAGGTTGTCTCGTAGAGGGACGGAGTTGGAAAGGAATTGACGATTGTATTCTGCTGCGTCGCACCGCACGGAGCTGAGGTCATCCCCAGACTTGCAAATGGAAGGGAACGGGAGAGGTTTGAACCGACCCGCGTCGCGATACGCCGGCTCGCGGAGAGCATCAGAAATGCCAACCCCGACACAATCGTGGTCGCCACACCCCACAATCTGAGGCTCCTGGGGAAGATCGGGGTAGTGATCGCCGAGAACTCCTCGGGGAGGCTTCGGGAGTCTGGGAGGGAGGTCTTCCTGAAGGTGCGCTGCGATGTGAGATTCGCGAGGAAACTCCTCCGGAGGGCCTCGAGCGCCGCCCTCCCCGTCGTCGGCGCGAACTACGGCGCCGCCGAAGGGCCCTCGTCGGAGATGCCGATGGACTGGGGAACCCTCGTCCCCCTTTGGTTCTTCCTGAAGGAAAACCGCCTGAAGAGCGAGGTAGTCATCGTAACGCCCTCCAGGGAGATACCGCTGGCGGGGAACTTCGAGTTTGGAAAGGTCCTCGGCGACGTGGCGGAGAGAGACGAGAAGAGAATCGTCTTCGTCGCCAGCGCGGACCAGGCCCACGCCCACAAGAAGGATGGGCCGTACGGTTTCAGCCCAAGGGCCTCCGTCTACGATAGACTCGTCGTCGAGGCAGTCAGGGGAAACCAGCTGAAATCTATCCTCCACCTCTCGCCGCGTCTTGTAAGACAGGCGAAACCTGACAGCCTTTGGCAGATGGCGATGCTGGCTGGCGTGCTTGACCGTGTGGAGATGAAGGCGAGGTTTCACTCTTACCAACTGCCCACGTACTATGGCATGCTCTGCGCTGGTTTCGAGCGTTCTTCCGAGTCTTGAACCTCTGTTCGAATCGGTTCTGAAAACTCTTCAGGGTATTAACCCGGAGTTACCTTCCCGCCATCTGCTCGGAGGATTGGAGTCGTCGTCTCGTTCCCCTTCA
>VBPQ01000211.1 GCA_005877185.1 Nitrososphaerota archaeon | reverse complement strand
GAATGGGTCCTCGTCAGCGAACACTCCTGACGACATGTCCCTCGCGGGGCTCGCACAGCTCTCCTTCAACGACAACAGCATCAACTCCCAGTTGCGCGACCCCGGCTTTTGGAGCACTGCCCTGGCCGAGTCGGGGAGGACAACCACCTACTTGGTCCACGACACGATCTTCGGCCTCATGCAGTCGAGCAAGCAATGGAACGACCTCTTCTCCGAGAACATGGACAACCCACCTCCGTGGCTCTCGCAGAGTCTTCCGCTGTACCTCGCGAACTTCTTCGCAAAGCTGGATGCACAGGTCATCGGTGCCGAAAACACGGCTGCCGCGGCGAGGGTGATGAAGAACTTCACTTCGTCGCCGGCCTCTCCGCCGCCGGAGTGGACTTCGCCTCGTACAACGGGCTCTCCGCGCTGAGGCAGTACCTCAGCACAGGCAGCGTCACAGAGTCAGCCGCGACGACCTTCCCGGGCCAGATCTACAAACTCTACTCACTTGCCTTCAACTCAAGCTACCCAGAGGAGGTAAGGGCTCAGTTCTTCGGAAGGGCTCTCGCGATAACCGGCATAGTGATTGTCACCGCGGGGCACGGGGGCTTCACAGACAAGTTCGAGGGGATGCTCTCGAGATTGAACCTCCTCGAGGCGTGGCCGAAGATCAAGGCTTACCTGAAGGACATCGGGACGACCTCACCAAGTGTGGCGTACGGAGCCGCGATGGTTCTTGAGAAGCTGGCTTCAAGATTTCCGGAGACCTTCAAAGACGCGTCGGGCCTCACGGCCGAAAGAATTGACACGATGGTGCAGGTCCTCAAGGACAAGGGACTTACCGCAGACGAGATCAAGGGAAAGGTTGCCGAAGTTGCCAAGGTAGCCGAAGAATCGAATGATGTCGGAAGCTCGGCCGAAGCCGCGGACAAGATTAGTTACGACTCCGAGGGAGCGATACGAGTCAAAATTGGCAAGAACCTCCTACCCTATCTCCACTCTGAAGGGACGACTGTAGATCCCATCACCGCATCATTGCTGGAGAAAATCGTTCCCGGGTTCCGGACGGGCAGTGTCACCGCTATGAAAATCACGGTGCATAGAGGGGGTGAGCTGTTCGCTAGTTACAACATCTACCAAGGAGGCAAATCTTTCGAGCCAACCCTGCCAGAAGAGCACGTTCAACCCGGGGAAATAATCCCCATTTCCATCGAGATCTTGCCCGTCGAGGCCTTTGTTAAAGGACTCAGTAGCTTCGAGCTCACCAATCCGGCTATGATGAAATGGTCTGCCGA
>VBPQ01000210.1 GCA_005877185.1 Nitrososphaerota archaeon | reverse complement strand
AGCAGTTTAACCTGGTAGGTAATGGCTTCACAATGAAGATAGCCCAAGACTATTCTCTCGCTGACTGAAAGAATTCATCTTTGGAGGAAATGTCGAGAAATACCCAGGGCTAAGCACTAATCAAGGCGGTGTCTACATGCAGTTCAGCATGACAGACTTCATGGGAAATACCGAGGAATTCAGAATCCGTCACGACGCTTTCGATACTCCCACCCTTCAATTCCCGATGGGGGACAAATTCAAAAGCATCTTCTTGGTGTCGTACGACGGCTATAGGCTTTCGGTTATCTACGGCCCGGAGAAGAGTGTCGCGACCATCTACATTCATCCGCCCTCGGAGGCAATGTATAGACTAGGCGAGGCGCACGCGTATTCCGGACCTTATCTAGGCGTCGTCTCAGGTCGGTATTCGGCCGCCTACGCAATCGACGATATTGAATTTGTGAGGAACTTGGAAAAGACGATGCTCAAGAATGGCAACACCTACGATACAGGCAGACTCGGCGCTGAGATAGCTTACGTGGTGGGAACGAGCAAGCTGGGCTTGAAGGATTTAATTCTGGTGGAGCCTTCCAAAGGCGGAAGAGATCTCTATACGCGGGACGGAACAGTTGCGATACAGGCTAGGTTCCTGATCCAGAGATTGCCGGCAGATCAGTTTAAGACGGCGATTCAGAACGCTTTAGTCGACCTCACCGGCAAACTACAACAAGACTACGAAAACCAAGATAAGATGGTACGAGGATATGCTATACTGTCGTATGTTGACACCGATGGAACTGTGAAAAGCATCATTCTGGAGGTACCAAAACAGTGAAGAGATACGTTCTCATCAAAGAATACAATCCAGCGTACGATTTTTGGCTGCGCGCTCACCTCAAGGAAAAGAGAATCATG
>VBPQ01000014.1 GCA_005877185.1 Nitrososphaerota archaeon | reverse complement strand
ACCAACAAGTTAGATGTCGATAGATGTTCGCCGAAACTAGCGTCCTTGACCTTGAAGGGCGGCGAGTCTCTGAGTCAGTGATTCAGGACTTCAGGACGCGTCTTAGCGGCAGGTTATTGCGCCCGGGGATGGACGGCTACGAAGATTCTCGGAAAATCTGGAACAGCAACATCGTAAAGCGTCCGTCGCTCATAGCCAGATGCAGAGGAGTAGCAGACGTTGTGAATTCCGTAAACTTCGCGCGAGAGAACAACGTGCTCGTTTCCATAAAGGGGGGAGGACACAGCATCGCGGGTCTTGGCCTGTGCGACGGTGGATTAACCATCGATCTCACGAGCCTGAAGGGTGTAAGCGTCGATCCAGTCGAGAAGACGGCACGCGCCGGTGCGGGAGTGACTTGGGGAGAATTCGACCATGAGACACAGCTGCACGGCCTAGCAACAACCGGTGGGGAGATTTCGACCACCGGGATTTCCGGTCTGACGTTGGGAGGAGGAATCGGCTGGCTAGTAGGCAAGTTTGGCACGAGTTGTGACAACCTCATCTCGGCCGATGTGGTCACGGCAGACGGAGACTTCCTGACCGCAGACGCGGACCACAACAGGGACCTGTTTTGGGGTTTGAGGGGAGGGGGTGGAAATTTCGGTGTCGTCACCTCTCTCACGTACAAGCTCCATCCCGTCGGGAGGGTACTGGGCGGATTTGTGGCATGGCCAACCGCGAAGACGAGGGAGGTCTTGGAATTCCTCCAAGGTTTCGCACAGGAGTTGCCGGATGAAGTCGGTAAGATTGGAGCAGAGGTGATAACGACACGGGATGGAAAACCAATAGTCATCATCAGACCCGGTTACATCGGTCCGATCGACGAAGGAGAGAGGCTACTCGCGCCGATAAGAAGAATAGCGGAACCACTCTACGATAACGTGAGACCCATGACCTACGAAGCTCTTCAGACTCAGAGAGACACTTACTGGCCGTGGGGGAGGCAGAACTACTTCAAGTCTGGATTTGTCGACGAGCTGAGCGATGGTTTCATTGAAACCTACCGTGCGCATACAAAAACCGTCCCGTCACCCCATTCTCAGATTGCCGTCGAATATTATCATGGCGCATACTGTCGTGTAAGAACTGATGAGGTGGCCTATCCACACAGACAGAAGGCGTGGTCGCCCGCTATTGGCGCTTCATGGGTGGACTCCTCTCAGAGTGAGAGGAATATACGATGGGTGCGCGATTTTTGGAGGGAGATGGAACCCTTGTCGGGTGGTGTTTACGTCAATTTCATGAGCGAGGGAGAGGATGATCGAATAAGGATAGCGTACGGAAAGAATTACCCCCGACTGGTATCCGTCAAGAACAAGTACGATCAAACAAACCTCTTCAGAGTCAACGAGAACGTCAAGCCCACCGTCGCTTCATCCTAGGCGAGATACTTCGTGGCTTGGTTGATGTCTGCGTCGATTACCGGAGGCTCGGGGAATTGCCTGCCCAGCGAGCCTGGGTCTTTCAACCCCGACCCAGTAACCATGACAACGACGAGCTCGTCCTTGTCAATTGTCCTGGATGCGACTAGGTGCCTGAGCCCGGCGGCGGCAACGGCTCCCGTGGGCTCGCTGTAGATCCCCTCATCGGCTCCGAGACCCTTCATCGTTTCGATGATCTCGCTGTCTGTCACGTTGACGGCAACCCCCTTACTCTCTCGCAAGGCGGGCAGGGCAAGCTCAACATCGTAGGGGAATTCGTCTCTGACTCCTCCTGCGATAGTTTCGGGGTTCTCCCAGGCCTTGACCTCCGAGGGTTTCGAGCCCTTCTCTACAGCTTCGGTGAACGGTGCGCACCCCGCCGCTTGAACCGCCGCGATTTTCGGTCTTCGATTAGTGAATCCTAACTCGTCAAAGTCGCTAAAGCCCGCCCAGTGTCCAGCGAGATTGTTACCGCTTCCCACCGGAATCACGAGCCAGTCGGGAGTCTTCCAGTCCAACTGTTCTACCATCTCATAGGCACTCGTCTTCTGCCCCTCCAGAGCGTAGGGATTATAGACGGCCGCCGTGGAGACGTTTGGCCACCCAAACTTCCTGGTCGCATCAGACGCGAGCTTTACAGAATTCCCTGTCGTGCCGTTCACCTTGATCACCTTCCCTCCGTACGTCGTGACTTGGAGGAGTTTGTTCGGAACGGCCGATGAGGGAACGAACACCCAGCATCGGATACCTGCTCTAGCCGAGTAGGCCGACATCGATGCCGCCGCATTCCCCGAGGAAGAAATCACGACGGACGTAACCGCTGCTTCTTTCGCCTTTGAGATTGAGACGGTGGCGCATCTATCTTTGAGGGAACCGGTCGGCAGCATAGCCTCGTCCTTGAAGTAGAGGTTCCTCAGCCCGAGCCTCGAAGCAAACTTTTCGGATCTTATGAGGGGGGTACCCCCCTCCCCGAGAGTAATAACGTTATCAGGATTGGAGAGCGGCAGGAGTTCAGAGTATCTCCAGAGGTTGAAGGGTCTCCCCCTGATCGTCTTCTTGTCTAGGGTTTTCCCAACCTCACCGTAGTCGTACGATATCTTGACTACGCCGCCGCATTTTTGGCAAGCTCCCACCATCTTCTGTCGAGGATAGTCTTTGCCGCACCGCGTGCACTTCTGCGTGAATGTGTCAATCAAAGCGTCAGCCGCGACGGGTGAGGGTGGACCTTATTTGTCTTGAGTTTTCGCGACCCCGACCTCCAGACAGAAGGAGGAACGTCTCGCGAAATCAAGGTAAGCATATAAGCGGGATTGGGTGTGATTGCGAATGCTATGGCAGAGGAGGAGACTGCCTATGAGAAATATCTACACGCCGACAAAATACTCTCGTTTCAGAAGAAAGACGACGAACTGGTTTGTGATGGCGAGCGAGATTTCCAGGGCGTTCAGCAGGAAGCCGAGCTGATCTGGACTCGAGTCAACTTCGTTCTGAAGAGAACCCACGAAAGGCTGGGGAGGGGAGACCTGCATGAAGCTGCTCACCTGTTGGAACAGGCCGCATCTCTCTGGAGCGGGCTAACGGCAAAATCTGAAGAGCTTCTGTGGCGCCTCTGGCCTGGTGACTTCCTGAAGCTGAGAAAGACGCTCGGCCGCGGAAGCACGGCGGAGTCACCCCGTTACAACGAATCTGAGCGGTTGGGTCGAGCGCTTTGGACGCCGTACGAAAGTATCTTGAAGAGCAGGGGCATCGGGTTGGCACGATTGCTGGCAGACAATGGGGGCGAGGACTCGGACGGGTTACGGTCCCTCACGAAGGCGATGATGTGGTATGACTATCGGGTGCAGGAGTTCAACCTCGCTCATCTCTATTTGGTCTTCGCCGAAATCGGGGACAAAACCGTGGGGCTTAAAGGCGGAACAACAGCCTACCTCATCAAGAGATACAATAAATTTCTGTTTCCAAAGTTATGGGACTCGGTAAACGAGTTGTACAAGGACTTCAAGACATAGTCGACACATCCAACTCTTAGGCGATGGGACGCACTTCGACCGTCACGAGGCGCATCTATCAACGCTTGCGAGGCTGGAAAGGCTCTGCACGGGCCTCGGAGTCTGTCAGAAAAGGTGAGGGTCCAGACATTTCGCCTGGACGCTTAACCGCCTGTCAGCGTAACTTTGTTCGCTGCGCCGTCGTATAGGCCTATCTGCTTGTACGCGTAAGCAGTTCCATTCTGGAATGCGAGGTCTATGGCGAAGTATGCAATTGCCTGGTCTCCGTTCTTGTCCAGGAAGGTCGGTGTCCCGCTTGCGCCGAAGTAGTGGTTCGCGACTTGTGGCAGGACCGCGACGATGGCTGGTCCAGAGTAGACCCCGGCAGCGAGGACCGAGAGCATCCCGACCCACGTGACGTCGTATGCATAGTTTGAGAATGGTTCTGGCGGACCACCGTACCTCGCCTGGAAGGTGTTGAGGAAGACCCTGCCTTGTGGGCTACTCGGTGTATAGGCCGTCGTAATCGTGAGTTTCACCAAACTCATGAATGCAGCAGTCGTGGGATTGGAAATGAGTGTGTTATCATTAAGGGCCTCGACTCCTATCCACCTAGCCTTTGTCAGCTGAGGGTCCGTAGACGCGTGAGTGAAGATGTTTTGGGCTTCTTTTCCAAAGTCATCAAACATCACCGCCGTAGTGGTGTAGCTCCCGCCACTCGAAATTATCTGCGCGACGTCAGAACTCGCTGTGCTGACGATGGAGGAGTAGTCGTTCTGGTCGGGTGGGATCTGGATGCCGGTCTGCTGGATGCCCGCTTGGGCTAGGAGTCCCTTGGTGAAGTTGTACTTCCCCGACCCGGAGGAATCCGCCCGGTACAAATACACGATGTTCTTCATCTGGAACAAAACCGCGAGTTGAGCCAGAGCGCTCCCTTCGAAGTTGTCACCAGGCTGCCCAGGCCTGAAGAGGTAGTGGGGAACGCCTGGAAGGATGGGGAACGCCGCCGCGGTTCCGGATGATGCTGGAGGGAGAAGGACGATCTTGTTCGTGTTAGCGTAGTCCCTCGCACCAAGAACTTCTGAAGTTGTCAACGGGCCGATTATGAGTTGCGCGCCAGTCGACTGAAAGATCGATTGAACCGCATCATTAGCACCCTTTGGGGTGCCTTGGTCGTCCTGAACGACAGTCGCGAACCTGATTGAGCTCCCAGCAGTGGTCAGGTTCGCGTTCATCTGGTCGACCGCGAGATTAACGGCGTTGACGAATGATTTGCCGAAGTCAGCGAGTGTTCCGGTCAGTGGGAAGACAATCCCGATGGTGTACGTCTTGGTACCTGTGGTGGTAGCAGGGGGAGCGAGGAGTGTTGGCACTGCGTAGCCGACGCCCGCTCCGACGAGAAGACCGATGACTAGGACCGCAATAATTTTTGCTGCGGCCATACGAGGCATCGAAGCTGTCGCTGAGTATTAAAGCCTATTCGGGATGAGGAGCGCGAGCCCCACCTAAACGAGTCTAAAAACTGTTATAACAGTTTGAGACCTCGGTGACGTCACACTTGCTGGAGTGGCTGGTTGATTCAATCGTCCTCTCGATCTTCATAGGAAGCATATACGTGCTCGCATCGCTCGGGCTGACTCTGACGCTCGCGGTGGTCAAATTGCCAAATTTTGCCCACGCAGAGTTTCTCACGATTGGAGCATACACCGGGGCCGTGATTTCGTCCGGTTTTCCGGACAACTTTCTCCTTATGGGAGCGGGCGCTTTCGTTGTCTCCGGACTGATTGCGGTTGTGATACACTTCCTCGTGTACAAACCGATGATGGATAGGAAGATTTCAATCTACACCATGGTGCTTGCTTCCTTTGCAGTCGCGACTTTCGTCAGGTATGGGGTGTTCTCGTGGGCCTCGATTTCCAACCTGTTGTCCACGCACCCGTCAGTCTCTATTGTTGTCGTCGGATCGATCGGTACAACCCCGATCACCAACATCTACGAGATCGTCGTTCCGCTGGCGCTCGTGCTTTCGGCTGTCCTCGGACTATTCCTAACGGTAACTCGGCTGGGCAAGTCGATGAGGGCGGTCGCGAGCAATTTCGAACTGGCCAGGGTTACCGGTATCAGGCTTTCTGTTGTCGTCACTTTCATGTGGGTCATAGCCGGCGGGCTCGCGGGCCTTGGAGGGGTCTTTCTGGGCATCTACACAGCCGTCACCCCCGTGCTTGGTTCCTCGCTCCTGCTTCAGATCTTCGCGGTCGTCATAATCGCGGGGCTAACCAGCATGAGTGGGACCGTCATAGGCGGATACATAGTCGGCTTCGCGGAGAACACAGTCATGGCGGCCCTAAACAACTTTTTTGGCGTACCCTTCACGTTCGAGCCGATCCTCCCCTTCGCGATGATCCTGGTGGTTCTCATGTTCAGACCCACCGGCCTGACTCCGAACATGATGAGCGGGATTGCGTACGCCAAGCGGTGGCTGAACCGCTCCAAACCGAAGGTACCTATTGAGGGAGAGTAGGGACAAGTATTGGCATTTGATGTCATCGGCTTACTTATTTCCGTCGCGACGGTATACGGAATATTTGCCCTTCTCTCCTTGAGTCTTAACCTAGAGTATGGATACGGTGGACAACCCAACTTCGGACAGGTGCTCTTCTACGGCATTGGTGCCTTCTCGGCGGGTCTCGTAAGCGCCACTCTCCTTCCTCTCCTCGCAGGACGTGCCGTGGGTGATGTCTGTTCAACCGGCGCACTCGTCGCGCGGGAGGCGATCTCGGCCTCGGACCCCTTACTCGCGGTCTCAACTTGGCTCATCGCTCTTGTCGTGGCCGCGCTCCTCGCTTCTATCTTTGGATTCCTCGCCTCCTATCCTGCACTGAGGGTCAAGGAGGAGTGGTACCTGTCGATGATACTCCTCGTTGGGGCGGAGATGTTCAGGGTGATAGTGAGAAATACGCCTCAGTTCGGATGCGGGTACAACGGCCTCCCGGGCATCTCGAACCCCTTCGGGTGGATCTCGAGCAACTCGAACTCTCCCCTTCTGATAGACCTTTCGACGGGACTCTACGCGATAGCAATCCTGGGTTTCGCTGCGCTGTCGTACTTTGGTGCGCAGCGCTTCGCGAACTCCCCTTATGGAAGACTGCTGAAGTCGGTCCGTGATGACCGTATCCTCTCAGAGTCTCTTGGGAAGGATGTGAAGAAGGTCAGAGAGCAGATAATGATGATTGGTTCGGCGATGGCAGGGCTCGCCGGCGCACTGTACGTCTTCTACATCGGGGTCGCAATCGCGGAAGACTACATTGCGAGCGTGACCTTCAGCATCTGGGTGATGATCGTCCTAGGCGGGATAGCCAACAATCGAGGCGCACTAGTTGGAACCATCGCTCTGATATGCCTCCAGAAGGGAACGCAGATAGTCGGAGTGCTCCTACAGCAGGCTTCGATCGCGGTAGACTCGAATCTGCTCATCTACCTCGACTACATGGTCGAGGCTGCAATCCTTCTCTTGCTCATCTTGTACAGACCGAAGGGGCTCATCCCTGAGCAGGCGGTGAAGACGGTTGCGTACAGAAGCTTTGACTCTGATGGAAAGGACCAAAAGCATGCCTGAGATGTCACGACCGACCGACAGACCGACTAGATTACGAGCTGCTCTCTCTGCGTCTTATTCTCGAACCTCTTGATGTGGTAGCTCGATATGTCGAGATGAGGTTTCCGGTCCAGGATGAGTTCAGCCATTAGGGCTCCGATTGCGGGGGAGTGCATGAACCCATGCCCAGAGAAGCCGGCGCAGCAGTAGAGGCCGTCGACTTCGCTGATCTCAGACGAGATGGGGTTTGCATCGGGAGTCATCTCGTACAATCCGGCGACCGAGGATGAGATGGAAGCGCGTGCGAGGGAGGGCACTCTGCGGAGCAGCTTCGAGATTACTTTCTGCTCATAATCTTGAGGGAATGAGGGCTCAAAGCTCGGACCAGTCGAGGTGTTATCCCCGAACAGGATCGTCTTGCCGTCTCTCCCCACGGCGAGTGTAGAATCAACGTCTACCATTAGTGGAATCTGAGGGGGGATGCTCTCCGGGAGGTTGCGTGAGAGGAAGAAGACCTTCCTCGGATACGGCTTGATGGGTATCTCGACGGATGCTAACGCTCCTACTCTCCCTGAGAATGCGCCGGCAGCGATCACTGCCTTCTCCGAACGTATCTCGCCCCTGGTGGTTACAACACCTTTGACACGCGAACCGCCGCGCTCAATCTTCTTCACTTCGGTGTCTTCGTAGAACTCAACTCCAAGCTCCTTGGCTTTGGTAATGAAACCCTGGTGAACGGTCGAGGTAGAAGCGTGACCATCCCTTGCGCAGAAGGTCCCTCCGAGCACCCCGCTAAAGTTGTAGAAGGGATAACGTTCGAGAAGTTCTCGGGGCGTCAACATTTCAACCGGCACACCGAGTGACACTTGGAGGAGCATATTCTCGTTGAGCTGTGAGAATGACTTCTCGCTCGTCGCGAGGAAGAGGTAGCCATCGTGCGCCACCAGCGGGTCAAACCCTGTGAGTTCGTTGAACTTTTCTATCATTTCAATGCTCTCGATGCTGAGCTTCACGCTGAGCTCGTTTGAGAACTGGTGCCTGAATCCCCCGAGCGAAGCCGCGGTGCTGCCAGAACCCGCCCTCGACCCGTCCACTACTACGACGTTCTTCGCGCCCCGCCTAGCAAGGTTGTAGGCGATGCTCGCCCCGATTATCCCGGCGCCTATGACAACCGTAGTCGCACGATCTCTCACGAGCCGAGTCACCCTTCCCGGATTTCCGGGCTACTTGTGTCCCGTCCCACCCCTCCCGCTGAGGTATGGGATTATTTGCTTCCCGATGATCCGCACCGATTCTCTTGGGTCTGGTCCCAGTGGAGCTCCTATGAGGACTTCGTCTACGCCGGCCTTGGTGAGCTTCTCCAGCCTCGAGATGCAGTCTTCCTGGGCACCATAAATCGCGAGTCGAAGCATCCGCTCGTTCACGAGCTTTGCCGCGGCTCTGACACCCTTCTCCCTGAACGCTTGGTGGACCTCGGAGAAGCTCTCCGGGGCTAGACCCACTGAGCCGAGTCCTTTTGCACCCAGCAGCGGCCCGAAGTACGCCACCAACTCCTTCAAAGGATCGATTACCGCCTCCTCTCTCCTTCCCGCGATTGACATCCATACGCATCCCGCTATCTTCACTTCCGAGGGCCGCCTTCCCGCTTTTCTCGCCCCCTCTCGTATCTTGCCTACCGCGTACTCCGCGAACTCGGGCGGATAGAGGAGGGGAAGCGCGCCATCCCCAGCCGCGCCAGAATACTCGAGCATCTTGTCCCCTTGTCCTCCGATGTAGACGGGAATCTTCCCGCGCAACGGCTTGAAACGCATGTAGCACTGCTTGCTCCACCTG
>VBPQ01000013.1 GCA_005877185.1 Nitrososphaerota archaeon | reverse complement strand
GAGCTCGCCCGCGATTATCCTCGCCACCCGCTCGACAGCCCTGCAGTGTTCGACTATCACCGGAACGCTGCCGTACTTTCTGTGAATCCTGAGAGCCCCTGCCTCGTCGGGAATCACTTACTGATGTCCTCTTCGAGCTGCTTTATCTTCCATCGAAGTGAGTCCTTCAACTCGGCGTTGTCGAGCCTGTTCAGCGGCTTGGAGCAGGTGGGGCACTTGAAGAAACTCTCCATCGCATCCTCAAAGGTCCTGTTCGGGCAGGTCGGCGTACCGCACTGGTAGAACTCGTGCGTCTCCTCATACTCCAGCCTCTGCTTCAGCCTCCCCAGGACCTTCTTCCTCTGCGTCTGGATGAACCCGTCGGTCTGGTCTCGCTGAGCCTTCCACCTGTAGACGAACCAGCCCCTCTTCGGATCCCTCACCCTGACGCCCGTGATCAGGCTCCTCCCGAAGAGGTCGTAGAGGGCCTTCCTCACGGTCTTTATCTTCAGCCCTGTCGCAGATGCTATCTCCTCGTCGGTCGCGTTCTCGTTGTTGAGGAGAGCCCTGGCTACCCTGACGTAGTCAGGCCCGCCGATGAGGCCTGCCACCTTGACGAAGGTATCTTCATACTCTATCTTCATTCTGTGATTACTTGCTTGCCCCTCTCCTTCGGGAGAACTCTCAGCTTACTTTTGCCGAAGTCCCTCTTAAGCTCTTCTCCGCCCTGAATCTCGTGTAGCGCTATCGCGAGCGCCGCAACCTCCGAGTGGGGCTGGTTCGTCACGGAGACGTTGTAGTCTGCCATATGGTACATCTCCCCAGGCACCTTCGGCCCCCCGACAACGACGAGTAATTTCGCGAACCTTCTCAGCTCGCCCACCCTTTCGAGGAGCGGCAACCCGTACATCGTAAGATGGACGACCTTCCTCCCATCCTTCCTCGCGGCCTCCACGACGCTCCTCCACGGCGTCCCTACGGTCACCTCGAAGCTTCCTCCCCAGGACTCGTTTATGTCCCTGACCTGTTGGACGAGCTCCGCCTCCGCCTCCTCCAGGTAGATCGCCTCCGCCCCCAGCGCCCTCGAGACCAGGCAAAGGTGAGTGAGCGTTCTGTCGTCCCTGACGAACCTGTGGCCCACCCGAAGCACTCGGATACTAATGGGGGGCATTCACCCCGCCGTCCGGAGTGGTGGTGGCGACCTGCCTGCTCGCTCCGAGCCTCTCCTCTATCGCCCCCATCAACTTCTCGAATCCCGCTCCAGTCTTCGCGGAGATCGCGACAGGGTCCTTAAGACCCAGCCTCCAAGCCTTCTCCCCCAGCTGCTCCCCGGTGAGGAGGTCCGCCTTGTTCATCACAACGAGCGTCCTCCCTTCCGGAACGCCGAGCTCGGAGAGAGTCCAGGTGCAGCTCTCGAAGTTCCTCACGAGTTTCTCCTCCGGCTCTGAGGCATCGACGAGGAGCAGTACGAGGTTCGAGTAGGAGACCTCCTCCAAAGTGGACTTGAACGCCTCGATCATGTAGGTGGGTAGGCGGCTGATGAACCCGACCGTGTCCGAGATGAGCAGCTTCGTGTGGTCAACCATTATCCCCCTCGTCGTCGGGGAGAGCGTCGTGAAGACTCCCACGCCGACGTCCTTCGACTCTCCCGCGAGACTGTTGAAGAGCGTCGTCTTCCCAGAGCCGGTGTATCCGGTAATCGCCATGCCGGGCATCCCCATCCTCGCTCGATGCTGCCGGAAGATCACTCTCCGGTTCCTCACCTCATCGACCTTCTTCCTTAGCGTCCCCACCCGGTCCTTCATCATCCTCACGTAGACGTCCACCTCGTATTTGCCAAGGCCGAAGAAACCAGGCTGCTCCCCTTTCTTCGCCATCCTCACCTTGTCTTTGGCGCGCGGTAATTCGTAGTTCAACTCGGCGAGCTGAACCTGTAGCTTCGCCTCCGCAGTGGAGGCCCTCATCGCGAATATCTCGAGAATCACCTTCTCCCTGTCCTTCACCTCGACCTTGCAGAGCTTCGCCAGGTTGTATGTCTGGGAACCGCTCAGCCTCGCGTCGAAGACGACGGCGTCGAGGTGATTCTCCCTCACGATCCTCGCGGCCTCCTCCGCCTTCCCCGAGCCAATCCCGAACTTAGCCCTCGAGAGATACTTCTGAGAGATGATATCGGCCGGTTCGTACCCCGCCGCCTCAGCGAGGGCCTTGGCCTCCTCTATGATGTACTGCTCCGGATAGACTACCAGCAGGGCCTTCTTCAACGCACCCCCCCGATTCCGCTCACTCCAAACCACGCCCTTTTGAGAATCGGTTTTATTCGGCTCTTTTTAAGGAATCGAGACTTGCAGCTCTTCGACGAGAGGCGCCGCCTCTCGCTGATGTTCGACTACGTCTTCGGGAGGGGGGTCAGCGGGGCGCTTCCCAAGAGCGGGCTTAAGGCGGTCTACTCCAGGAAGTCGGGGAGGGTCAAGGGGGTGCTCCACGACGGAAGGCTCTTCGCGACGGTGAAGACGAGCGGTGCGATTGCGCTCTCGGTCTATGGCGCCTCTCACATGGTCCGGCGCAGGGCTTTCCTGCGGAACTGCGTCGTCGTGAAGGATGATGCGGTCGAGTTCGTGAAGAAGGGGAAGTCCGTCTTCTGTAAGTACGTCGAATCCGCTGGCAGGGACGTCCTGCCTAGAAGCGAAGTAGCGGTCCTCGACCGAGGCGGTAGGGTGATTGGCGTGGGGAGGGCTATCATCGCGGGGCGCTTTATGCAACAGTTTTATTCGGGGGTCGCCGTGAAGGTCAGACAGGGCTCGGGATCTGGTTGAAGCTAGGGGACAGGCAGGCGAGGCGGATGATGGAGAGGATGGGGATCAACATGAAGGAGATGCCGGGGGTGGAGGAGGTAATAATCCGCACCGCGGAGAAGGAGATTCACATACGCAACGCGGCGGTCTCGGAGGTCAACGCCCAAGGAAATCGGGTCTTTCAGGTTGTCGGAGAGGTCGAGGAGGTCGCGAGAGAGCGGAAGACCTTCAGCGACGAGGATATCCTCCTGGTTCAGCAGCAGGCGAACGTAACGAGAGAGAAGGCGATTGCCGCGCTCGAGGAGGCGGAGGGAGAGGTCGCGAGGGCGATCCTGAAGCTTACGTCATGACCGCATCGACGGCTCTGAGGAGACACGCGAGGTACGGGCCGCCAGACCACTATCTATCCCCACCAAGCGCCGGGATGTGCCTCAGCGTCTTCGCGCTAATCGAGAGGGGTTCCGAGGTTCTCGTAGGGGTTCCCAAACGCCACGAGCGTTGGACCTCTGAGTGGCTCCTCGCGTGGCACTTCTACGAGAAGGAGGAGCTGGAGGAGGCGCTTCTCGAGAGGAGGCTTCCTTCCACATACCTATGGGAGGGGGAGGACCCCAAGGCTGCGCTGCGCCGGATAATGAACGACCAACTTCACATCAGGAAGTTCAAGGCTGCCGGACCACGAGTGCTCTCCTACTACTCCCCGAGCGACTGGTACCCCGGCAACAGCCACTGGGACATCGCAATGGTCTACAGTGTAGGGGTGTCAGAGCCGGTTAAGAAGCTGCCCTGGTGGAAGCAGTTGGGCTTCGTCGAGAAGAGCAAGCTGCGCACGAGTCAGTTTGGCTGGAATTCGGACTTCGTGAAAGACCTGGGTATCGCCAAGTGATAGGGCTGTTCTGACTCCGACCACCGCGACTTGCCAAGCCAGTCTGTATGCAGGGTCGAGCGGAACGATTACGTTGGTGGTTGCCAATGCTGCCAGCTACGCCATAACCATCTCTACGGGGCAAGCGTCAACGGACCCAGTTTTCGTTCCCATCACAGCAGGTGCGAGCAATCCCACCTCAGTGGCAGCTACTTCATCCGCGACTCTGAACTTCGGCTTCGCAGCTTCGCAGAGCTCTCCACCCCAAACAGTGACACTGAGCGTCACTGTCAACAGGTAGTTCCAGGCCAGGGCGTGACCGCTGACGAGCATCGGTCACCCCTCTCTATCTTTATTCGCCTCTTGTCTGCCTGGTGTTTTTCTCTCTCCAAAGGCTATTTCGGAAATTGTGCCAGAGACGCAGCCAATAAGTTCCGAAGGAAGGGAATAAGAGACAACCTCCCCGCTCGGTCGTTGTCAGCGTGAGAGCTTGTGGCGGTTGAGTTAACCTTAGTATTTCGTGATGGCGGGTCTGAGACCTAATAGGTTTACAAACGCGCGAGGTGTGATGTGCTCGGGAAAAGATTCGAAATGCCTATCCAAGGAGACTAGGTATCTAAGGCCCAGAGCCCGCACAACCGCTAAATTCTCCAAGTCCTTTGGTTTGATCTTCCCTCTCAATCTGTTCATCTCCTCGCGAACGGATTCTTCATTCACGACAGCCGACGAGGACAAGACGAAGAGGCGAAACTTGTCCGCGGTCTTCTTCGCATAATTGCGTCGAAAATATTCGATTGACTCCTTGAACACCCTCTCGCTAATTACGGCATGAATAGTCCCCCCTGACAACTCCTTGAGAATCATTGCAGAGTTAGACAGCTGTCTTTCAAATCCAAAAACATACACGTTCGTGTCTAGGAAGACTCTAGGTCGAGTCTTCAATAAGCTGCAGCTCGGCCATCATCTCCCTGTCTGATCGACTCCTCCCCCGCCTAGCAACATCCTTCAGTATCGATTGCCTCAGTCCCTCTAACGATAAAACTCCAAACTTCTCCCCTAGCAGCAACGTTGCTGCGCGGACAGCTTCCGACTTCGTCTTGAAGTACCCTCTTCCAACGAGTTCATCAAGAATATCTCCCTGGGCTCCTTTGAACTTGATTGTAAGGGTGGACTCGGTCATTTGCTGACACTATCGTTTTACTATTATTTAAGTAGTAATTCTGCGAATCTTCACGAGTTCGCGCCGGCCTGCAACAACCGGTCCAGTCAGCTGGTACACGCCGCTCCAAAACTCACCCAGTCTAGCTATCTTGGCCAGGTAGCGAAATGATTTCTCGATAAGAGACACAGAACCATCTGGCCCAAGCCTTAATTACGCTATGACTCTCGAAGCGGCAGATGACCCAGGTTATCGAGGAGGCGGTCAAGGCTCTCGCCGAGTTTGAAGCGGACCTAGATAGGATCAAGTCCGATGCCTCGGAGGCTAAAAAGCGTCTCGTGAAGGCGGCGGCTGACGAGGCTGAGAAGGCGAAGATAGATGCCCTAGCGAAGGCGCAAGAATTGGCGAACGAAAGGGTGAGGGTCGCGAAGCAAGAGGCCGAGACAACGGCTGAAGAGGTTGCGAAGAAGGGGGAAGAATCGTTGAATCGGCTGAAGGCGGCGACCCTGAAGCGGAAGGAGGAGGCGGTCGACTTAGCGGTGAGGCGACTCCTCGGTGGTTGAAGCCCCGAGACCCTCCGCCTTCGAGACCTTCACAGGCGCGAGATCCTTCGCGCTGAAGGGTGCCCTGCTCACAAACACCTCCCTTGAAACTCTGGCAGAGTCTAGCTCGCTCGATGAGCTCGTCAACCGCCTGAAGGGAACCCCGTACGCCGAGGTGGTCTCGAAGCTGCAGCCGCCCTACTCCGCACGCAAGCTCGAACTGGCGCTGAGGGAGAGGCTCGCCGACGTTCACTACTCACTCATGAAGACAGCCAGAGACCCTGACCTGCTGGAAGTCTACTACCTGCGGAACATAGCCTGGAACCTCAAGATCGCGCTGAAGGCGAAGGCCCTCGAGAGAGGGTACGAGGAGACGATGACCTACATCGACCTCCACAGCGAGGAGCTCGCCGGTAGGAGGGACCTCATCGCGAGAGTCCTCTCCTCCAAAGACCTTCAGGAGGCAACCGCCCTTCTCGAGGGGACGGAGTTCGGGAAGGACGTCGCGAAAGCCGCGGCCGCCTTCGCAACGAACAGGGAGCCACGGGTCTTCGACCTCTATGTCGACCATGCGCTCTTCTCGAGGATAGCCGAGACATTCGCCACGAAGAAGAAATCCTACTCGACGGGGGAGATAGCGACCGTTCGGGACCTCGTCGCGATAGACGTCGACTCGTACAACGTCCTTGCCCTGCTGAGGTCGAAGCTCTGGGGGGTCCCCTCAAGCGAGAGCAGGGGCCTGCTCATACTACCGCCGTTCAACGTCTCGCTTACTCGCCTCCAGAGAATCGTCAATACGGAGTCGGTCGCCGAATCGCTCGAGGCGCTCGAGGGGACCTACAGCATCAGCTGGCCGTCCGGCGGAGGAGACGACGTGATCGTGAGCGCCCTGGAGGATGGTTTCGTTCAGCTGAGCAAGAAGACCGCCCGCCGCGCCTTTCTGTGGCAGGGGTTCACTCTCAGCACTGTCCTCGCCCTGGTGAAGCTCCTCGAATTCGAGGTCCAGAATCTGGCCGCGATTGCTTTCGGGGTCGAGGCGGGCGTCCCGCCCAAGCAGGTCCTGTCCTCCCTGAAGTTATAGCCACTTTATCCGGATTCTCTCCCTCTCGGGAAGGATTCTTTTGAACGGTATGCCTTCACCACTGTAGAACTTTGTGAACCACTCGTACAGGTGGAGCCTCATGTCTTGGATGTAAACCATCAATCCTTCGAACACAATTATGAGGATGTTGAAGATTACCAAGGGGAGGACAAAGATGTAGGGAGAGCCAGCGTAAGCATAGTAGATCTTGTTCAATGCCAAAAGAAGGGCAGCATGAACGAACAGAAGGATGGCGAGCCTCGCGTAACTTATGGTATTCGCCACAAACTCAGCGATTTTAATGAGTATCTCGATGATCCCTTGTACGAAGGCCATCGCCGCCGAATCCTCATGAAGCTTCCCGGCTAGCGTCGCGACACCCTTCCCGAAGCCGATGATCAAGAGCGCCGGCGTGGCCACCAAAATAGACACCAACCCGAGCTGAGTAGACAAGATGCCTTTGAAGTCGTAACCCGTCCCTATGAAGGCCAATCCAAAACCGATTCCCCCAAGGTACAACACAAGCGCGGGAATCCTATCGAGAATCAGCTCCAACCTCTCATGGGCCCTTGCGGCTTGGTATACCGAAAGCGATAGTCCGAACGTTATGTGGAAGAGTCCTATCAGGAGAGCTATCGCAAGCATCGGTTTTATCGCCGCCTGATTCAGGCTCGTCCCGTTCGCCGCATGCTGAACGATCTCGATCACAGCCGGAATAGGCACCAATTGTCCTAGGCTGAAGCCGAAAATCTCTCCAAACAGTACCCCGAATACCGAGGCGGATAGGCCGGCCGCAGTGAAAATCGTTCCCCACTGCTTCAGGTTTCCGTCGGACCTGCTCCTAAGGAGGAGGCCGAAGGCGGTCACTACAACACCATGCCCAAGGTCGCCGAACATCATTCCAAAGAAGATGGGAAAAACGAATGAGATTATGGGCGTCGGATCGATCTCGTGTTTTCCTGGCGTTCCCTGGCTTTCTGTGACCTTCGCGAAGGGTTTGATCGGCTTCGGGTTGACAATCAGGGTCGGAACCTTCATCTCTGGATTCCCGAGGTGCCCGTCACGCTCCGCATAGACCATCCAACCGGCAAACTTCTCGAGAAACTCTCTTTGTCTGGAGGCGGGGATGTATCCCGAGAGTGTCGCCATCCGCTTCAGATTGCCGGAGTTCCTGACCTCATCCAGCATCTGGTGGGCGATGTAAGCGATCTCTCTGCACGCGAGGAGCTTCTCCGATTGGGCCGCCTTCAGCTTCTCCACCTCCTCCTCCGCCCTTTGCCTCTCCGCTGAAAGCCGCTCCGCCCGCTCGACGAGGCTCTTGAAGGCCTGAGGGGGGTTCTGCGGCAGGTCCGAGGGAAGGACGATCGGGCTGACCTCGAGCGTCCTGAGCACCTTCTCGATCCTCCCCGAGTCCCCCACGGGCCCGGCCACGAGCACGACGACCTTTGAACCGCTGAGCGGCTGCGCCACGAAGACCAAATCCGCAAGAGAGTTGCGCAGTTCATCGAGGGTGTCCTTCTCCGCTATCGCGACGACCGCGCTCATCCTCTTCAGCTGGCCGAGCTTGCCCAGGTCGACCGGGAGGTCTGCGACGGACCTCAGAGCCTCCGAGAGGGCTCTGGTGTCCTGCTCCTCCTTCTCAAGCTGGGACAATCTCCCCACCGCCGCGTTGACCGCTTCGACGAGCGGTCTCGCCTCGCTCTCCGCCCTATCGAGGAGCTCGTTCCATCTCTCGGCTTCGTACACAGTCTCGGGCACACTGACGCCACGGAAGATCACGTCAAGCATCGGCGGTGACAGCGGGAGGGAGAGACTCTTCACGGCCTGGTCCGTCTGGGCGAAGAGCTTCACGGCCCTTACAGCGAGTTCCTCGGTGGCGGGGTCGAAAGCCCCCTGCTCGGTCGGCACCCTGTGGAACTCCTCGAACTGGCTCAGACGAGTGAGGGCCTCTTGGTAGTCCGCCCTGGGAAGTATGACCGTTACCTTGCTGAGCCTCGCGACGCCCACTCGCTCTTTCTCCTCTAGCCTGAAGGAGGGCAGCTTGGCGTTCAGCTATTAAGCGTTTCTCCTTAATCGCCGCTTTGTAGTCTGTGTCGGCGCAGTAACAGAGACTTTTCACGATCCGCGCCCGCCACCACCTTCGAGTTGCCAGAGTCTATTCTCGGGTGTGCCAGCCATGAAGCGAGGGGGAACGGCTCCTTTCCGTCTCCCTTTCACCTTACATCTTCCACGTTGCTTGTGTCTCCTCAAATCCTTGACAAACTTTCCACACACGTCGCAGACTGGCAAGCCAATTGAAAATTCTGACGATCAGGTTATAAACGCGAACCCGAGCACGTTTCAAAAACAAATCTTGAAGGTCGTCGCTCTGGGAGACAAGGCCTTCGTCACGGGGTTTGCAGTCTGGCGTCTTGGGGGGTTATGCCTCCAGTTGAAGCTCGGCTCCCTGACCCAATGTCATTAAGGGTTGGAAGAAGCGAGGGAAGAAGGAGTCTGCCCCGCCGTCTCACTCTGTTATCCTGCAATTAGTATACCCCCTAGCATGTGACGATAGCCGCATTCAGTGCTCTTTGGGTGGTTCTCGCGTATCTCTCGGCCTTCACCACGGTTGTCTCTGGGTTCATCTCTTTCTTCTTGCCGGTGCTACTCATCTTCACCGTTCCGGTTTGGTTTGGCAAGAAAGGGTTCGCTATCGGGTTGATAGGGGGAGTTCTGGGCAAGAATTTCCTGGTTTCTGGAGGCCCTCAGAATGCCCTCGGGGACCTGATATTCACGGTGGGTGTGATGATGGGGGGCATGTACCTTCTGGCTCCGGCCGGCCTCGCCGACATGAAGAAGGCCACCGATTGGATCATAAACATCGTTCTCACCGAGGTCTTGCTCTTCGCTGTCGCAGGTGTTCTCTACATCAACCTGCTTCTGGGGACCTTCCCGCCGGATTACGGGCTGCTATGGACGATCGTCTGGACAACCGTTCTCAGCAGCGTCGTCCTTGCAATCATCAACTGCATCCTGCTCAGGACGCTGACCCCTGTGCTCAAGAGGTCGGGCCTCTATTCAGGGAAGATGGCGAAGGCGGAGAAGAAGCCACCCGAAATGGCTGGTGCCCCTGAACAGGCCGAACCCGCGAAGCGAGAAAACTAATCTGGAGCCTTCCACGTCGCTGCTGCGACTGGACGAGATTCTGCTTGGATATAGTCCAAACGGCGGGCCTCTGGCACCGATATCCAAACGGCGTGGAGGCCATCCGAGACGTGACCACGATCATCCGGAAAGGAGACTACATTGCGCTGATTGGGAAGAACGGATCGGGAAAGTCAACACTCGCCAAGCATTTCAACGGGCTGCTCCGGCCGACCGCTGGAACGGTCGTGGTCGGGGGGCTGGATACAGCCTCTACAAGGTCTGAAGAGCTCTCAAGAATCGTGGGCTACGTTTTCCAGAATCCTGACTACATGCTCTTCTCCACGACAATCGAAGAAGAAGTCGCGTTCGGTCCAAAGAATCTGAGACTGCAACCCGATGAAGTCAGAAGGAGGGTCGAAGAAGCGCTCGATGTCACCGGCCTTACCGAGCAGCGGAAAGAATCGCCGCTCTTCTTCGGCAAGGGCATTCGAAGAAGAATCACAATCGCGGCGGTCCTATCGATGAATCCTGACGTCATGGTGATAGACGAGCCGACGACCGGCATGGACTATAGGGGCCGGGAGTCGGTGATGTCCCTGATAGACCGGTTGAACGAGTTGGGTAAGACAATAGTGATCATCACGCACGACATGAAGGTTGTAGCGTCCCATTCACACCGAGCCCTTGTCATGTCCGACGGCCAGATAATTCTCGATTCCCCAACCGAGAAACTCTTCGAAAACCACGATGCCTTGAGGAGAGCTTCCCTCAAGCCCCCTCAGCGTATTCAGGTTGCGGACGAGCTCGGCTTGAGGGACGGAAGTGGAATCCCAACTGTGGCGGGGCTCTCAAGCAGGGTGCGAGATGAGCTTCGACGTCCAAACATAAGCTGAGCCGACGCCTTCCTTGATTCGCATTGCCCAATTACTCAAGCGAACCAGCCGAACTTCAACCTCAACGCGGCGAGCAATACTGTCAATGCGAGGAAGAACGCCCCGTAGAGGATTTCTGACGCACCCAATTCCTCCTTCCTCACGCCCGTCCTCTTTGCTCCGGGTGCGAAGCCCTTCACTTCCAGAGCATTGGAGAAGGTCTGAATCCGCCTTATCGTTGCAACGAAGAGCGGTATGACGATGGAAACCAGGTTCCTAAGCAGCTGAATCAGATTCTCTCGCTCTGGCATTGCGCGCGCCCGCCGCGCCTCGCGAATGGTGGCCAAGTCTGTCATGGAGAGAGAAATGAATCGAAGCGTCATCATGAGGAGGAAGGAGGCTTCGAAGGGGAGCCCACCCTTCATCAAGCCGCCAACGAGGTCCCTCTCCCTCGTTGTCGTAAGTAGAATCCCGACAGTCGAGAGAAAGAGCGCCCCGAGCCTTGAGGCCGCAACTATCCCACCATTGACGCCGACCCAGCCTATCTCTATCGGCCCAACCACAACGATAATCGTTCCTCCGCGGTCGAAGAGCGGGAAGAGCACTAGGAAAAGAAGCATGACGGGGACGATGACCTTCAGGTAGGCCTTCATCGAGGAGAAAGGCACTCTCGCGACGAGGAGCACAGCGAGAATGAAGAGCAACAAGCCTCCGTTCCACAGAGGGGAAGCAAACACGAAAGAGGTTATCCAGAGGAAGCCCACGAAGGCGAGTTTCGGCAGGGAACCAGCCCGGTGGAGAAAGGACTCCCCCTCAACGTACCAGCTTAGGGACAACCGAGGCGCTCAACGGCTCCGTACCAATCTCTTGGCCTCCGACACATCGAGTGGAACCGTTGGCACGAGTCCTTCCTTCACCAGGGGACCAAAAACCAGCGAGACCTCGGGCGGGTAGACTCCATGCTCGAGAAGAAATTCAGGATTTCCAAAGAAATCCTTCGGCTCGCCCTCGAGTAGTATCTTCCCGGAGTCGAGGAGGAGGAATCTTTCCGCCAAACCGATGACGTCTTCTAGATCCTGTTCAACGATGACAAGAGTGATTCCGAGTCTCGTCTTGATCTTCCTGACGAGGTCCATCACCTCCGACTTGCCAATCGGGTCCAGCTCCGACGTTGGCTCGTCCAGGAGGAGGACCTTTGGCTGCACGGCCACGAGACCCGCGATGGATACCCTCTGCTTCTGACCTCCGGAGAGCTGGGCAGCCGTCCTGCCCATCAACTCGCCTATCCCGAACTCCTCCTGAATCACTCTCAGTCTTTCACTCGCTTCCTCCCTATCGAGGTTGAGGTTCTCAAGCCCGAAGGCCAGGTCGTCTTCCACGCTGGGGAAGACAAACTGACTTTCGGCGTCCTCAAAGACCATCCCGACCCTGCCGGCCAACTGAGCAGCCCTAGTCGATTTCGTGTCAGCGCCGTCGACCACGACCGACCCCTTCATCTCCCCCAGCGGAAAGGAGTGAGGAAGGAGGCTCTGAATGCAGGAGAGCAGGGTCGTCTTTCCCGCCCCCGTCGGCCCGACTATGCAGACCGTCTCTCCCTCCCGAACGGTAAGGTTGACGCCTCTCAGAACCCAATCGGTGTCTCGAGAGTAGCGCCACCAGAGATCCCGGACCTCGACTGCGCTCGCCATCTCTCTTGACCGACCCGGTCACGTGTAGGCGTATGGCGCGTGCTTCCATCTCGAGAACTCCTCGGCGTCGTGTCCGTATATCGGGGAGCAGGTTTTCATCGTCCGAGCCTTCGTCGAGGACACAAACTCTCTCATCTTTTCCACAGAACGCATGTACGCTCGCTGATCGAGGCACGGCGCGCAGGGCCACCCCTGTGGCGACGTCCGTTCGGAGCCCCAGAAGTTCTCCTTCGTCATCGCCGCGTCTCCCGTAAAAAGAAAGACGCCCGACTTTTCTGTTTCGACGGAGACCGCGATATGGCCAGCGGTGTGGCCGTGCGTCTCCAGAATATCCACACCCTTGACCACGGGATAATCGCCTTCGATGAGCTTGGTTCGCAGCCCCACGTCGAAGCAAGGCCTGAAGTAGGTGATCTCGAACGGCTCGGGGACCAACGCCTCTTTGAGTTCGTTGCGGTTCACGATCCAAGTCGCGTTCTTGAAGAGCCTGTTGAAGCTGCAATGGTCCGCATGGAGGTGGGTGTTTATCACGATGTCGATATCTTCCTGTTTAACACCAATCTTCCGCAAGGCATTGTCCAGCCGTTGCTCCGGTTCCTGTCTTGGCACGAGGATCTGTTTCAGAGTAGGAGACCACAGGTCGGGGTCCATCCCGGTTTCAACGACTATCTTGGACTCGGGATGGTCTATGTATGCGGTGTAGACCTGAGACCAGACCTTCTGCCCCGCCCCGATGGCGAACGTGACGATCGACTGGTCCTGCTGGAACTGCCCTCCGTCAAGAAGATAGACCTTGGCCCCGCTCATCCCATCTACAGTCTCCGAACCTGCGAAACGTTGAGCCGACCAGCTTTCCGCTTATATTGATTTGCTATGCCCCGTTTAGGCTCTGGGCCTAGAGAGTGAGCGAATCACGTCGAGGTAGTTTTCACCAATCGGAACTACAAGCGGCAGGGTAACCCCAGCCCGCCTGAACTCCTCAATTCTGTCCAGAACATGTTTTTCAGTCCCGGAAGCAGTCGTGAGCTCGACCACCTCGTCGGGAACCAGTTCATCGAGCATCTCGTACCTTCCCGTGTCCAGGGCCCTCTGCAGGGCGGGCACGTCCAGCTCGATTCCCGTGGCCTCCATGACTGGCCTCGCTCCGGGGTTGACGAAGACCCTCCCCACGAGTTGCTTTGAGCGCCTGACGGCCTTCCTTCGATCGCTCGACACGGACGCGATTATCCGTGCCCCGAAATCCACAGACCCCTTCTTCCGATCGCTAGCCCTTTCAGAATTTTCGACGAGGCGAACTACACCTTTCACGTAAGGAACCGTACAGCAAAGAGTTATCAGGACTCCGTCCGCAAGCCGCCCCGCAAGTTCCATCATCTTGGGCCCCTGCTGCCCGAAATAGATCGGAACCTCCCTCCTGCTGGGCCCGAAGTTCAGTTTCACGTCATTAAGGTTGTAGAACCTGCCCTCAAAGGTCACGCTCTCTCCTGACAAGAGTCGCCTGATTAGCGGGACGAGCTCGATAAGATGGCCGAGGGGGAAACCGTATTCTTGCCCTGCAAACTCGTTTGGAATGCCGTCCCTCTTTGCGCCAATTACGCTGCCCGAGCCCAAGCCGAGGATGGCCCTCCCCATCGACAGCTCATCGAGAGTCCTCACAGTCATCGCGATCAGGCTCGGGAATCTAGAAAACGGGTTGATGATTCCAGTTCCCAGCCTAATCCTTTTCGTGGCCTGTGCCATCGCGCCCAGGATGGACGGAGCATCTCTGTCGTAGTAGTGTTCAGGCATGAGGACCACGTCGAAGCCAGATTTCTCGGCCAGAACCGCGGAGTGTACAATCTCTCGAGCCCCACTCGGACCCTGCCCAATCACGTAACTCAGACCAATTCTTTGGCTGGCCAAGTCGGCACACCAGTTGAAGCTCCGCCACCATCTCGCTCTCTAAAAAGCATAAGTGCTGAAGATAATTAGTTTGGACGAGTGCGTCTCCGAGTAGTTTGGAAGTCTACGCACTGAGATAGATCTAGTGGTATCCCCGACTAGACCGTTCCCTCCGCCTAGCGCGGGACTATCGGGGAAACAGACTCGTCCAAGTCTGCCGGGGAGCACCCCGATGAGCCGGGGTCAGCGAGGGTAAGCAACTGTAGTCGTTTTTGATACCAGCTGGCACCGAATCGTACCATTGATTGGGCCTTGGTCGTTAAATACTCCGATACAGTACATCTGTATTGAAGCTAGCCGACTGGGCCAGGAAGAACGGCTTCGACTATAAGACGGCCTACCGCCCCTTCTTCAGAAGCGGGAAGTTCCCGAGACCGGTGGAACAGCTCCCGACTGGCACCATCCTGGTACGCGAGCTCCCAGTGACGACAAACAACGCCGTCCTGTATGCGAGGGTCTCTTCAGGAGACCAAGCAGCCGACCTTGACAGACAGATGCAACGCCCCAGGGACTACGCCGCAGCTCAAGGACTGCACGTGGTCAGGAGGTCCAAGAGATTGGCTCCGGCCTGAACGGCCATCGTAAGAGACTGATGAAGGCCCTGGAGAACCCGTCTGCTTCGACCATCGTGGTCGAGCATCGGGACAGACTCGCCAGATTCGGGTCTGAGTATATCGAATCGGCCCTGGCCTCGTCCAACAACAGGAAGGTCGTCATCGTCAACGACACGGAGATGAAGGACGACCTGGTGCAGGACATGATGATCGACGTCGTCGTCCTCACTTCGTTCTGTGCTCGACTGTACGGAAGGAGGGCAGCGAGGAACAAGGCAAAGAGAGCGCTGGAGGCGACAGAGAAATGAACCATCTCTGGAAGTCTCTAAGGCAGAAGCGGACCATCGCAATCAGATACGAGCCGAGCGCTCAGCTCCTCTCTTACCTCTCGGACATGCGGGACGCCACGAGGATGGCGCTGGCACACGCACTGGTAGACGCCAAGCTCAATGACGGGAAGATTCCATCTCCCATAAGGCTGAGGAAGAAGACCAGGCCCTGGTTCGTCTCTTCGATGCCCTACGCGCGGCACCACATCAACCCGGTCTGCAGCAAGGCGGTGGCACTGCTGAGGGCGTACCGGAAGAGGCACAAGAGACTCGGCCTACCATCGTTGGAGAAGCTGTCGATGCGGATAGACGGCGAGCTGTTCAAGATGACGAAGGATGAGGACGACGGTCAAGTTACGATTAGGGTCACGGTCAGGCCCCACGAGTACGAGTTCATCAAGTTCAGACCGAACCACAAGAAGTGGGATGCGTACTCGAAGGGGAGGCTCGGTGAGATAACTCTGACAGACAGCAGGCTGCTCCTGACCTTCGTGAAAGGGCTTGCCACGAAGCCTCTCGGTGACCAGTTGGTGGGGGTCGACCTGAACTTCGCGACCGTAGACTGCACGCCGATAGATGGAGGGCATCAGAAGATGATGATCCGTCACCCCGTCACGATACCGACCGGCAACATAGAGCACATACAGGACTCGTTCTCGAGGAGGCGAAGGCGGCTCCAGCTCCACGTGAGGAACCCCGAGAAACGAGCCAGGAAGCTGGAAGAGACGAGAGGGAGGCAGAGATGCAGGGTCAGGGATGCCCTGCAAAAACTGACCACGGACCTGGTGAGGAGGTATCCCAACGCCACATTCGTCTTCGAGGACCTCAAGCACATCAAGAGCAGACAGCCGAAGAAAGGACGAAGGTTCAGGGCGCGCCTGAACCGATGGCCATACCGGATGGCGCAGATGATGGTCGACTACAAGTCGCCGATGGCGACTCTGTACCCAACTCCGAGAGGGACCTCTTCGAAGTGTCCCGCATGCGGTGGAAAGATAGAGCACCCAACTCGGATCCCGTCAGACATACGCTGGAGGGTCAGCGTCTGTCCAACATGCGGCGTGAATTACGACAGGAATCGACTGGCCAGTCTGGCCATAGCCTGCCGTGGCGCACGCCTTTGCGGACGACCGTTCTCCGTGAGTGAGGACGCCTCTTGGCACCTTGTGAGGGATGAATACCTGTGGCATGGCCCCGTGGCCGGCGAGACGGCCATGATAGCAGGTGGGACTGAGGAAGGTGCCAACGCTCCTAAAGAGGTGCTGTCCTAAATGGACATGCTTCTACCAACGGTTGATCATACAGGGACGAATCATGAGACTTCACACAACGCACGATTTAGCCGAATCTACCGTCGATAAACACGCTTCAGATTACTGCTATACGTTGCAGTTTCAGCCAGTACACAACCCGTCGAAGCCTAGGGTCACGATTAGGTTATAAACGCGAACCCGAGTGCGTTTCAAATACAACTTTGAAGGTCATCGCTGTGGGAGGCAAGGCTTTCGTCACCGGGTTCGTCCTCTCCGGCGTCTTGGGGAGTTATGCCTCCAGTTCGAGCGAGGCTCTCGGCCAGGTTGAGAGGCTCCTCAACGACCCCGAGGTGGGGCTCATCATGGTGAGTAGTGAGATCGCGAAGCCGATACGGGCCGACTTGACCTCGATAAGGGCGAAGAGGGCGATTCCACTCATCTACGAAGTTCCAGGCCCGGGCGGCGAACATGAGAAGGTCGAGTACAGAAGCATGCTCCGACAGATTCTGGGGGTGTAACGGTGAGCACCGCCGCAAAGAACAGTCTGGAGAAGGTGGCCGAGGAGTTCTACAAGGAGGTCACGGCCGAGCTGGAGGAAGGACGCGCCCAGGCGCTTGGGAGCCTGGAGGGAGTAGGGAGGGAGACGACAGAAGCCGTTGCAAAGATCGTCGAGGCTGGGAACAAGCAGGCCGAATCCCTGATGAGGCAGATAACCGGCTCCGCCGAGCTTCGGTCGAGGAACCTTCAGCTTCGCGCGATTGAGGAGGCCGTCGGGGAGGTCTTTGAAATGGCGATGGCGAAGGTTGCGAAGGCTACCCCCGGCGAGTCCGAGAAGGCTATCACACACCTTCTGACTGAGGGGGTCGAGTTCATCGGGCCGGAGGCGAGGGTGGGATGCAGCGCGAAGGACAAGAAGATTGTCTCCGCCGTCATAAAGAAACTCAATAACGATTCCTCGAAGCTGACTCTCGACGACGAGGATGTGAGAACAATCGGAGGGGTCGTCTTGACCTCGGCCGATGGGACGGTGAAGTTCGACAACACCTTTGAAGCGAGGCTCGAGAGGCTGAAGCCGATGCTTCGCAGGGAGGTCGCAGGGCTTCTCTCCGGAGGCGAAGCCCAGACGCCAGTGAAGAGTAAGGTGGGCGAAGGAGACTACCCCACAAGCGAGCCAGAGAACGGAAAGGTAGTTATGTCTCCGGATGAATCGATAGCAAAAAGCCCCACGAGCACTATCACCGGCCTCGCCGTTGGGATTCCAATCAAAGAACCTGTGGATGAAGAGATTCAGAAATCGGCCGCAGGCAGAATAAGGAAAAAGCGAGAGAGGAAGTAAGAATTACATCTAGCAGATTGAGAAACCTGCGAAATCTCAGAGGAATCATCCCTGCCCTCTCGACAGTGATGCACGAGGATGGTTCAATCGACGAAGAAGGGATTCGCTCCCTCGTGCGTTTCAACATCGAGAAGGGTGTTCACGGGTTCGCGGTGACTATAATCGCCGGCGAGTTCTACAAGCTCTCGGATGAGGAGAGGAGACGCGTCTTCGACCTCGTGATAGACGAAGTGAATGGCAAAGTCCCGGTCTTTGCCGGGACATCGCACACAGGGACCGAACCGGCGATCGAGTTAAGCAGGTACGCGGAGGACGCCGGGGCTGACGGGGTCATAGTGATGCCCCCCTTTTTCGTAAAGAGAGAGTCCGAGCTTTATCTCCATGAACACTTTTCGAGAGTGGCGAATGCGGTCGACCTTCCGGTCATGATACAGGACGCGGAGGAGTTCACAGGAGTGACAATCTCCTCGACGCTTTGCTCGACGCTGGCCGCAGAGCATTCAAACGTGTTCATCATCAAGGTCGAAGGTCCGAGGACGTTAGAAAAAATCTCCGAGATCAGGAAGCTGATGGGAGACGGAATGGTCATACTTGGTGGAATGGCCGCGAGATTCCTGCTTGAAGAACTCGAGGCGGGGTCGCAAGGCAGCATTCCGGCCGGATGCCTCCCGGAGTTGTTGGTGGGCGTCTACAACAGCCACCAGAGCGGAGACATCAGTGGGGCGAAGAAGACGTTCGCTCTGTACAAAAGGTGGGTGGATTACCTGTCACTCTACCCTCTGCTGGGGATAGGCCTCGAGAAGGAGACGGAGAGGCTTAGGGGCATCATCAAGTCTTCTTACACGCGAGGACCGAAGCTTGACTTGCAAACGAATCACACGGAAGCCCTGAAGAAGATACTCGCCGGGATTGGGATGATGGCGGGAAGCTAGAGACAAGCGATAATGCTCGGCCTAAAGAGGCCGCTCGTCAACCCGTCGCGTTCTTTTGGGTAGCCTATTGCCCACACCGGCGAAATTGTGACTCAGCCGGGGACCGTTTTCGGCTGCTCCTGCGGTTTCGCTTTCCTACTCACCATCCCACGAGTCGGCGAATCTCTTCACGAAATTCATTGCGTTCGAATACATCATCCTTCCCGCCATCTCCTTGTCCGCGCCCTTACGCTTCAACACGTCGGTCAATAGGCTCAGCTTGGTTATGTCTTCGAGCCCGGTTGGAGTCGTCC
>VBPQ01000207.1 GCA_005877185.1 Nitrososphaerota archaeon | reverse complement strand
GGGGAGGCTATAATCCGTGACGACGTACCTTTCGTCGTCCTTGACGACCGCCCCGGTAATCATCCGTTGCCCCGATGTGACGGGGAATTTCCCATCGGACATCGGAACCTCGCAGCTGTCCCCGGTGTTGATTGCGCCTCCTCCGGACGAGATGGAGTAAGAGTTGCCGGTACGAGCTGTAGCCCGTGGCCCTACCCCTACTGCGGCGAAGTCGGTTGCCACGAAACGGGAAGGGTCGTAGATGCGCCTCGCATCGATCACTCGCGGAGTCTTCATCAAACTAACAAAGTCGCCTTCCCTGATTCCCCTGAACTCATCCCACGAAGTCATGACGATTGCTAGGTCGGCGTCCTCAAGGCACTCCTCCACGTTCTGCGTAAAATCTGCGTTTGAGCCGATTTCGCTTCTTGCTCGTTCCATGGCCACGGGGTCGTAGACCGCCACCTTGGCACCTCTCTGAATCAGCTTCTCGATTAGCATCATCGAACGTGATTCCCGGACATCGTCGGTGTCTGGTTTGAACGAGAGGCCTAGGATGGCGACTTTCCTCCCGTTCAACCCCCGCAGCATGCTTTCAGCAGTCGAAAGGATGTGCTCAGGTTGGGTCTCGTTGACCTTCAGGGTCGCCTCCAGGAGCGAGGCGTCCACGCCGATATCCTGTGCGAACCTGATCAAGGCCTTGATGTCCTTGGGAAAACACGAACCTCCGAAGCCGGGACCGGCCTCCATGAAGCGCGTCCCGATTCTGTTGTCCAGGCCAATCCCCCGCGCAACAGAGTCGACGTGCCCCTGCGGTATCTTCTCACAAATTCGCGCGACCGTATTGATGAAGCTGACCTTCATCGCGAGGAATGCGTTGCTCGCGTACTTTATCAGCTCCGCCATCTCGGGCGTCGTTTCCACGACGGGTGGCATCATCCCCTCCCCGTAGAACTTCTTGTAAAGCGACAGCGCTCGTCGCCCCGAAGAAGTATCGAAGGGCCCGATGACGATCCTACTCGGCCTCATGGTATCTTCTATCGCAGAACCCTCCCGAAGGAACTCTGGGTTGGAGCAGAGCCCGAATCCCTCCCCGCAGGCCCTTCCCGAACGCTCCTCAATCACTCTCTTTACAAGCCTTCGGGCGGTTCCTGGAATGACGGTGCTCTTCAGCAGGACATCGATTCTCCTTCTTCTTGCCCCGGAGATCGCATCGCCGACCGAATGCGCCGCGGCTCGTACGTGGGAGAGGTCAATCCTTCCGGACGAATCGCTCGGAGTTCCGACGGTCACGAAGACGAATTCAGAGTCACCGACGCCCTCATAACCGGTGGTGCACTTCAGTGACCCGTTTCTGACCTGCCTCTTTAGCAGAGGCGTGAGACTCCTCTCCGAGAATGGGGCGGCCCCCCGCCCGATTTGCTCGACCTTCCTTTCGTCCACATCGATACCCGTCACATCGAACTTCTCCGCCAAGCAGGCGGCCGTCGAGAGCCCCACGTACCCCAGGCCGACGACGCTTACGCGTGTCCGTCCTCTCAAGAAGAATTCGACCTCGTAAACTCAACCTGGTCCATGCTGAGCGAAGCCTCCCGTGGACGTTTCTCTCTCCCATCCAGGTTCTCGAGCGAGAGCCTCAGCGCTTCTATCATAGTCTGGGGGCTCCCGAGGTCCAGTCTGAGTTCGTCGCTCCTCAGTCTGACTCCCACCACTCGCTTGCCCGTCGTGACTAGTCTTTGAATCGCATCGGTGAGCTGCAGCTCCCCTCCCCTCCCTGGCTTTATCTCCGAGAGGGCGTCGAAGATCTCGTCTGTGAAGATGTAGACGGGCATGATGGCGTGACAGCTCTTGGGCTCCTCCGGTTTTTCGACGGCCTCCGTTATCCGAAGGACCCCACTCTCCAAAGAGTCGCCCTCAACCACCCCGTACTGCCTCGGGTCTGGTACGTCCTGCAAGAGAATCGTCGCGGAGGCACCGTATCTCTGATGCATACTCACAAGCCTACTAAGGTACTCGTCGCCCTCGGAGAGGATGAATGTGTCTCCTGCCTGGACGATGAAGGTTCCCCTGACGTGCGGTCTACCAAGAAGTACGGCGTCTCCGAACCCGAGAGGCTCCGGTTGGTTGATGAAGACCAGGTTCGACGACCTGATCATCCCGTAGTAGTCGTCCAAACATCCCGAGTCTCTCCCCCTCTGTTTCAGAACCTCCAGGAATCCATGGTCAACCGTAAAGTGGTCTTCAATCGCCCTCTTTCCCCTACCCACGACGAAGTAGAAGTTCCTCACTCCCGCCTTGTGAAGCTGTTCGAAGATCGCCTGCACAAGAGGCTTCAAGAGGGGACATCCGCAGCCGTCCATCGTGATTATCGGAAACATCTCCTTCGGGATCTCCTTTGAAAACGGAAGTAGCCGGGTTCCGATCCCACCCGCGGTGATGAGCGCCTCGTACCTGTGGAGAGTTGT
>VBPQ01000209.1 GCA_005877185.1 Nitrososphaerota archaeon | reverse complement strand
GTCTGGAACCCTGTGGACGACCTGGATGCCCCGTTCTGCGAGCATGGACGCGTGGAGCTCATCGCATCCCTTTGACATAACGACGAGGTCGGCCCCGGAGGCGGTTATCCTGTCGACGTTCTCTCTCACCATCTTCAGTCTAGCCTCTCTCACAGAGCCGATCCTGCCAGGCGCTACCTGCATCTTGACGGGCGTCTCTTCCTCCCAAAATTTCTTGAATTCAAGCCCGCAGGTGAGCAGCGCAATCCTGGGGTTCTCGATTCTCTTCGGCATTCCGGGATGCCTCAGACCGCTCTGGAAAGCGATTCCACGAATCAGCCGGGTCTCGTCACTCGTTTTACCGATCATCTTCAAGACGCAGATGTCCCCGATGTCCAGGTGCGGCTTCCCTGCTCGCATCTCAGTGATGTGCTGGACGGCGAAGACCGCAAACTCGGCCAGCTTCGCAGCCTGATAGCCTAAGAACTTCGTCCCCGCGGCCGTCCGCGCGACCCTTAACATATCATCGCGGTCGCGCCAGTCCGCAGGTTGCGAAATCTTCCTCAATGTGTTGCGAGTGTGCTTCATCGCTTCTCGGTAACCATGAATTATCACTGCGGGCCTGACCTTCAGAGCAAGTAGCTTCTTCGAGTTCTTCAGGAGCTCGCCGGCCAGGACAAGCGTGGTAATCACCCCGTCGCCCACAACAATCTGGGAGTACGCCATCTCGCGGAGGATCCAGGCGCCCGGATGGACCGCGCCCATCGAAGTGAGTATCGTCTTCCCGTCGCTCGTTATCTCGTCTCTCATCGGGAAGGGCTGAAGGATGAGCTTCACCATTCCCCTCGGGCCAAGAGAGGACCTGAAGTTGTCGACGAGCAGCTCCGCCCCTCGGGTGAGTGACGGTTGGGTGTACAGGCGGTTAGGTTCGTTCCCGAATGGCTTCTCTACAGTACCGAGCCACGGCAAATGGTTACTTCACCTACTCAGCGTATATATCACTTGCTGGGTCGCATTGTCAACTTCTGACATTCGACCAAAGCTTACGTCTGCGCTGGAGCCAGATGGCCGTGGCAACGAAAATCAGGAGTAACGCAAGCACGGAAGCGATGACTATGGGCTCGGGAGTCGGTGGCGGGAGGCTTGAGCCATGAGAGCTGGCGCTGCCAAGGTCGATCGAGAAATCTCCGCTCGAACAGCGGCCTCTCGTAACTGCGACGAACACTTGATCGTACCTATCCGGCGAGACCACCATGACCGGCCTCGACAACGTGACCTCGTATGTCTTGGAGCTGTTCGAAAGACGAGTCACGACTGTGGCCTCGAAGCAGGACCTGTTTTGCGCCCGGAGGTTGACGGAGAGAGTCGCGTTCGAAGTCGGTTCTACCTTCACATATTCTATGCCGTCCGGGACCCTAACCTGCAGGGGGTCCCCGGCCGCGAACCCGTTAACACCCCTCGTGAACGTCGCCACCGTCTCGTTGGTCCCGGTCCACTTCGCCGCAGCGCCGACTGGCGGAGGCCCTCGAAGGACGGCGGTCGCCCCGTCCCGGTCAGTGAAGTTGCCCGTGAGGATCGCGGTGGCGAACTCGTTCAGCACCCCCGTGAATGTCTTGTTGTAACCGAGGGTGCGCAGCTGGCTGACCACCACCTCGTCTGCGGTCGTCTCGCGGTTGGCGTTCGCCATTATCCTCTTTATTATTTCAGGGCCTCCGTAGTGGTCCGAAAGGAAAACGAGGAAGAAGGCGTTGTCGTAGGTCCGCTCGTCGAAGGCTTTCTCGGTCGTCCCGTTGGGCCCGAGCCACGCCGAGACTACCCAGGGGTCCCATCTCGATTCGTTCCCTGCCACCGCATATCCCGCCCAGTTCGCAGAACCTTCGGCGAGCCAGCGCCCGAACGGGAGGCTGCCGTTGAACTGAGTGTACTGGATCGTGTGGAAGACCTCGTGGGCAACCTCCCAGTTAGAGGTCGGGATGCCGCAGTCATTCGGGCATGGAGACCTGTATCTGTACTCAATCTGAAGGCGCTGCAGGCTCGTCGGCGTCAGGGGACACAGATCGCACAGCAGGAAATTGGTGAAACCCCCTTTCGCGAGGTCCAGATAGATCGGAATCGGGTTCCTTGCGGGAGGTGTAAATCTCTCATCGAGGACAAGCTTCGTGTACGCGGCCTCGGCCATCGTGCTGACGTTCCTGGCCCACTCGGGCGTCACGGAGAAACTCCCCGTGGTGTCATAGAAGACGGCGAAGTGCGCAGTGGAGACGCTGTATTGAAAACACTGATCGAGCCAGTAGTCGCAGTTGTCGGGCTGCGACCCGGAGGGCGCCGCCTGTGAAACCTGAAGGTTGACCGAGAGGACAAGAAGAATCGATGAAAAGGCCCATCGCTGTCTCTCCGCCCTAGTCTCGAAATCCTTCTTCACAACTCTTGAGAACCCGGTCCTTACCTCGCTCCCTTCCTAATCGCTTCGTATGCCTCCATTCGCCCCGAAATTCT